>JAPLPA010000144.1 GCA_026400415.1 Afipia sp.
TTACGAAATTCGCGAACTGATCGTCGCCGGCATCGTCCGGCCGGAAGATATCCAGAGCGACAATACCATCGACTCCAGCAAGATCGCGGAAACCCGCATCGCCTACGGCGGACGCGGACAGATCACCGATGTGCAGCAGCCGCGCTACGGTGATCCTGCCGTTCTAAAGCAACTCCCGGTTCAAAAGCTCCCCGCTGTTCCCCGCGCTCCCCGCTGCGGAACGGCCTGACGACGCGGCCCTTGGAGTCTCCCCTCCGAGGGCCGCAGCCGTCTCACGAGAACTGATTGAAGCGCGTTACTTGCCGCGGCCAAGCCCCAGCGCCATGGCGATGATCTTGAAGACTTCGGTATTCTCGATCTGCCCGCGCACATTTTCGCTGCCCGGTCCCATCCCGGTCAGGATTACGTCCTCGCCGGAATGAACGTCCGACGCCTGATTGGAAGGCAGATTTCCTTCCCTGAGCATCGCGCCGGGCGACGACTTGTATTTTTCGTTGGCCTTGTAGACGCCGTTGTCGATCACCGTCGGATTGTTCGGGCCGTCCATCTTCGGGCGGAACGTCTCGTAGTGATCCGGCAGGCTTGCAGAAAACAACGCGAGCCGCCGGCTGACATCGACGCGCGAAGGATATCCCTCCGCATCCGGTGCGGGATAGTTCGGCATGCCGGCTTCCGCGTAGGTATCGACGCGCTGGCGCAGCAAGACATTTGGTGCGGTCGTCATGTCGTCGTTGATCGTGCCGATGAGACCGACCGGATGATTGTGATCCGGCACGACAAGGATCAGCGTGTTGTTGCCGTTCGCCTTGGCCCAATCCTTCGCAACCTTCACCGCGTTGTCGAGCAGGATCGTGTCATAGACCGCGCGGTCCATGTCGAGCGCATGGGTGTATTTGTCGATCAGGCCGGACTCGACCATCAGCACAAAGCCTGCGGGGTTCTTGGACAGGATATTCAGCGCGGTGCTGACCTGTTGCGTCAGGTCAGGCTGATCGGGGAATTTCTTGACCGAACCGCCCTTGAGGAACTTGCGGTCGAGCGCGCCATCCATGTTGCCGGTGTTGAACAGGCCCAGCAGTTTCTTCGTCGCCGGATCAGCTGCAGCCTTTCCCAACTCCGTGGCGTTCGCCGCCAGCGCATAACCCGCGCCCTTGAACTTCGCCATGAAGTCCTGCTCGTCGGTGCGCTTCGAACCTTCCGCCGACTTCGGGATGAAATTCACCGAGCCGCCGCCCATGATCACTTCCGGCTGTGCAGCGAACATGTGCCCGACGATGCGGTTGTATTCACCGCGGCGGCGCGTGTGCGCCACCATGGCGGCAGGCGTTGCGTCTTCGATCTCGGTATTGGTGACGACGCCGACAGCCATGCCAAGCTTGCGCTTGACGAGACTGGTGATGTTCTCGACCTTTGGGTCGTCGAACGGGTCCTTGGTGCGGTCGGCGTAGACGCCGAGCGCATTGACTGCCGATTTATGGCCCGTCGTATAGGCACTCGCGGAATTCGCCGAGTCGGTGATGATGGAGTCTGAACCGGCCGTCGCGACCAGCGCCGTATGCGGCATGTCGTCCATGGCGAGCTTGCCCCGCGCCTTGCCGTCAGCGATGCCCTTTGAGAGAAGCCGCGCCGCCGTGCGATGCGCAGGCGCCATGCCGTCACCGATGAACAGGATGACGTTCTTGGCCTTGCGCGGCCCCGTACCGAAAGCCGTCCAGATAATTTCACGCGACTGCGCACCCGCCGTCACTTTGACTTTGTAAGTGCCCGGCCGCGACAGCGACACGTCGCGCAACACCAGCGCCGACTGATCCTTGTCATCCTCGCGCTCCGTAAACGTCGCGGTTGCCCCGAACAGCTTGGCGTAATCCTGACCGTTGACCGTGATCGCGACATCGGCCGGTTTCACGACGGATGGAAACTCGACCTTGAAATCGAAGCGCGCGCCAACCAGCATGTCCGCCCGGTCCAGCGGATAGATCGTTTGCGCCTGCACGCTTGTGGCCGCGAGCAGAAATCCGATAGCCGATGAGACGTGAAAAATGCCACGCATGAGTGCGCTCCCCCTTTTTGACGCGGGAATCCGGTGCACACCAATCAGCTTCGCGCGGCGTAAGCCCCGTTGCGGCGCGACTTTCTCGGTTCAAGCGGCACGGAATACAGCGAGCGGTCGTCCACGTCCTTGAGCGTCACCGTCATGACCTCGGTATCGCCGTCGATGGCAACATGCCCGAAGAACTGCAGGCCGAAGCATGGCGCCAGATTGTCGCCTTGCTCCTTGTTGCACGCGTTCACATACATCGCCTTGGGGCCGAACGTATTGTCGAGCGGGCTCGCGCTCCAGGTGCCGGCGTGCAACGGGCCAGACACGAATTCCCAGAACGGCTCGAAGTCCTGAAACACCGCGGCATTCGGATCGTAATAATGCGCCGCCGTATAGTGCATGTCGGCCGTCAGCCATACGGTGTTGACGATGCCGGCGTGCTTCATGAACGACAGCAGGCCGGCGATCTCGTGCTCACGCCCCTTTGGCGGACCATCACCCATGGCGACTGCATCGTCGCTGACAATGCCAAGCGGCAGGTCGGCGGCGATCACCTTCCACGTCGCCTTCGAGTTGATCAGTTCACGCTTGAGCCATGCGAGTTGGGTTTCGCCAAGAATCTCGCTTTCATCGCCGTGACTGTTCGGCGTGCGATAGGAGCGCATGTCGATCAAGAATACGTCGAGCAGCGGGCCATAAGATATTTTTCGATAGATGCGACCGGATTCGGCAACGCTCTGGCGCGTCGGCATGAACTCGAGGAACGCACGCGTGCCACGCGCCTGCAGGGCGAGCATGCTTTTTTCGGTATAGCGGTTCCAGGTGATCGCCTCACCCGGTCCCCAGTCATTGGTGATCTCGTGATCGTCCCATTGGCAGAACATCGGAACTTCAGCGTTGAATGCACGCACGTTGCGGTCGAGCAGGTTGTATTTGTAGTTGCCACGAAACTCCGCGAGCGTTTCCGCTGGTTTGGACTTCTCCTCGGTAACAAGATTTTTCCAGACTTCGCCGTTGGAAAGTTTCTGTTGCGATGAAATCGCACAATCGGCGTAGATGCTGTCGCCCGAATGAATGAAGAAATCCGGCCGCGATTTCTGCATCGTCGCGAAAGTGCGCATGCCGCCGCGCGCTTCGTCGATGCCCCAGCCCTGCCCTGCCGTGTCACCTGACCATACGAACGATACCGAACGCTGCTCAAGCGGCGCGGTACGGAAGCGGCCGATCTGTGTTTCACCCATCAATGTTGGCGAAGCGTGGTTCTGGAATTTCACGCGGTAGAAAATCTGCTGACCCGCAGGCAGGCCCTCGAGTTGCAGCTTGGCGGTGAAGTCGGTTTCCGGCAGTGCGTCCGCGTAGCCGGTTGCGCGGATCGTATTGAAGCTTTCCGTGGTCGATGCTTCCACCAGCATGCGCGAAGCACGGTCCGCGCGCGCCCAGACCATTGCGCCGTTCGCTGACACGTCGCCCGATTGCAGTCCGTGTGTGATGCGCGGCCGGTCTGCTTCGCGGCTGATGCCCGGCATCGCGATGCTGCTTAGAGCCTGTCCGGAGAAAACTTGAATCTCTTGAATCGTTTATGATTCAAGGGAGGCGGTCCGATTCTTTTGGAGATCGCCGATGTGGACGAAGGAAAATCGCGGGCGCTATGAC
>JAPLPA010000181.1 GCA_026400415.1 Afipia sp.
GGGGTCATCGGTGCGCTGGTCAAGACCCGGCTCGGCGACGGCTTTGAGACCGCGTCATTCCAGGCGCAAACAACAGCGGGCACGTTCGGGCTTTTGCGCTTTGCGCCGAGCGCAAATATCGACGAAATCAGCCAGCTTCTGATCGGCTACGACGCGACTATCGTTTCAGGCCCAAAGGCCGGCATGTTCCGGATCAAGTTCGGCCAGAAAGCGCTATCGAAAGAAGACGCAACGCAGCTTCTGACGCGCCTTCAGAATGAGAAAATCGTCAATCTCGCTGTTGCGGCGGAATAAGCGCTCAGCTTTTTTGCGGGGAAATCCGAATGATCGAGTCTCGGGCGCTTGCGACATTGACCGCGGTGACTGCGCTTCTGCTCAATTTCGGAAGTTGGCAAGCCTATGCGCAAGGTTACGGTGATGGCGGCGGCTCCTACGATTCGCCATCGTCTTCCTATCAGCGCGCGCCGGATGATTACTCTCAGCCGCGTCCGCGACGTTCGCGGCCGATTCAGCCCGTTGTTACCGACGTTAGCGCCGACGACAATTACATACCCAAAGAAGTACTGATTGAAGTCGACGGCAAACCGACGGAACTGCAGGTCGATGGCATCGCGCGGCGTCATCGCCTGACGCGCACGCAATCGCAGAATTTTCCGCTGACCAACTCAACCTATTTCCGCTGGCGTATCTCCGACGGTCGTTCGGTCGATGACGTCGTTCGGGAGTTGCTCGATTCCGGCGACGTCAAATCTGCGCAGCGAAACAATATCTTCAAGCTCCAGCAGGACACGACAGCCAGTCCAGTAAAAGCCGAGGGCGACCCTGCACAATACGGATTGGCCAAATTGCGGTTGCCGCAGGCGCATGCGCTGTCCGTCGGAGCAGACGTGACGATTGCGGTGATCGATTCCGGTATCGATATATCTCATCCCGAGCTAGCGGACCGGATTGCCGGCAGCTTCGATGCGCTGGGCAGCAAGGAAGGCCCGCATCTGCACGGCACCAGCGTTGCCAGCACCATCGTTGCGCATGGCCGGTTGATGGGCGCAGCGCCATCGTCGCGTCTTCTCGCGATCCGCGCCTTCGGGGCTCAGGACAATGGTTCAAAAGACAGCGGCGCGGACAGCAACTCATTCGTGGTGATCAAGAGTCTGGACTATGCGGTGGCGAACCGTGCGCAGATCATCAATATGAGCTTCGCAGGCCCGAGAGACAGAGCGATCGGACGCAGCCTTGCGGCGGCAGCATCCAAAGGCATTGTCCTTGTCGCGGCAGCCGGCAATGCCGGATCGAGATCGTCGCCGCTTTTTCCGGCCGCCGATCACAACGTGATTGCGGTCTCCGCGACTGACCAGGACGATCGGCTGTTTTCGGCCTCCAACCGTGGCAGTTACGTCGCGATTTCCGCCCCTGGCGTCGATATCCTCGCTGCGGCACCCGAGGCGAAGTATCAGATATTGTCCGGTACCTCATTGTCCGCCGCTTATGTCAGCGGTGTTGCCGCATTGATGATTTCCCGGCGCCCGGACATTGCGTCGTCGGACGTTCGCGCCACCTTGCTATCGACCGCCCGCGATCTCGGGCCGCCCGGGCGTGATGATCAGTTCGGCGCGGGGCAGGTGGATGCGCTCAGCGCCGTGTCTGCTGTTGCTACTCCAATGGCAACGGCTTCAGATCGTCCCGCAACGCGGCAGTAGGAGAATTCGGGCACTGGAAAAAAGACGATGCAACGTACTTCGGGAGGGAGATAACCCTCTGAAACACTTGACCGCTTCCTCACGCATCAAGAGGAAAGGTTCGGAGTTGGATACCTTTCTAAGCAAGTTTATTTCGATGAGGACTCTGCAATGAAAACTCTCCCCAACCGAACCGGCATAGCCGGAGTGGCCATTGCGACGCTTGTCTTGCTTGCTGGCCTCGCACCTAGTTCACTTCGCGCGCAATCGCTGGAGGATAAGATCGGAACGGCCCTTCAAGCCAAGAAACCGTTGACGCGCGGTCTCACGATTGACCCGCAGGCATCTGCCGACAGACAAGCCGTCGACAAATTGCGGACACGCTCGATCAGTGTCGAGCCAGCCGCGCCACCGACCGCAGACGAGCGCGCGCAAATCGCCGCAATCTCACGCGATAAGCCGGCCATCGATCTGGAAATATACTTCGACTACAACTCCGCTAATATCAGTCCTCAGGCGGCACCGTCCGTGGCGGCGCTCGGCAACACTCTGTCGAAAGACCAATTCAAGGGCACGGTATTTTTCATCAACGGATACACTGACGCCAAAGGCAGCCCTGAATACAATCAGGATTTGTCGCAGCGTCGTGCCGACTCTGTGCGCCGCGTGCTCATAGAACGCTATCGCCTTGCACCTGATACACTTGTGACGGCTGGCTTCGGCAAGGAAAACTTGAAAAATCCCGGCAATCCATTCGCCGACGAAAATCGCCGGGTCCAGATCGTCAACACGACTGTTCAGGCGGCCCACTAAACAATTGAACCTGCCGGACCTTGAGCGTGACCAATGTTCGGCGGAATTTGCCAAAATAATGATTTGTGAGGGAGACGTAATATGAGCGGATTTCCGGGGTATAGCCTGCGTGCATTGGGCCTCGCAGCGACCGCAGGTGTCGCCCTCGTTTTGGCAGGGATGTCTGTAGTTGGGACATCTCGGGCACAGGATGCAAAGCCACCCGAAGCGCCACCCGCTGCACCTGCGGTGGTTGCCGCGCCTGCTGCTCCTGCCCCGGCTCCCACACTCGCCGCGGCACCGGCCGAGGTAATTGTGCCGCCAACGGATGCGGTGGCGAAAGCCGCCTTCGATGTGCTCGACCGCAATTGCGCGCGCTGTCACCAGAACGGCAAGCTGGTCTCGCGTGAGCGGCCGGCCAAAAATTTCGGCAACATTCTGAAGCTCAACGATATCGCGGCGAACCCAACCTATATCCTCCCAGGCAACCCGCTCGGGTCCAAGCTCTACAAGCAGATCGCCGACAAGGAGATGCCTTACGACGTCAACTACGAGGGTGAAACCAAATACGGTAATTTAACTGAAGCGGATCTGAAGGCACTGCAGGACTGGATCACCGCGCTCGGCACCAAGGCCACCGCAAGCTGCGAAACCCACAAATTCATTGAGCCGGAGGACATGGTCTCATTCATGGTGACCGACCTCGACAAGCAGTTGAAACAGCGTCAGGCCACGACGCGCTACCTCACTTTGACGCATCTAGCGAATATCTGCACCGACCCCGACGCGATGAAGGTGTATCGTCAGGCGGCGATCAAGTTTCTCAACTCGCTCGGCCGTTCGTCGGACGTGGTCAAACTCGAGACGATCGATCCGGAAGGCACCATTCTCCGTTTCAATCTGATCGACCTTGGCTGGAGTACGGCCGATTGGGACAGCGTGATCGCGGTCTATCCTTACAATGTGCAGCCGGACTCCGAATTCAGCCGCACGCTCGCAACCAGCACCAAGACGCCGATGTCTTACGTCCGCGCCGACTGGTTCACCTTTACGGCTTCACAGCCGCCGCTGTATGACGACCTGCTCAAGCTCGGTGCTACCTTTCAGCAATTTTCCAAGGATCAGGGCATCGATCTGACGACCAACATCGCCAATTTCATTGCGCAGCGCGCTGCGTTTCAGAAATCCGGCGTCAGTCAGAACAACCGTCTGATCGAGCGGCATCCGTCGCGCAGCGGTTATTTCTGGACCTCGTATGATTTCGCCGGCAACCGCGATCACCAGAGCCTGTTCGATTTTCCACTTGGACCGAGCACCGAAGGTTTCCATCATGACGGCGGCGAAACGATCTTTAGTCTGCCGAATGGATTTCAGGGTTATTACCTGAACAGGTCATCGGGTGAGCGGCTCGACAAGGGGCCGGTACAGATTGTACGCGACCCCTCGCGAAAGGATTTCAGTGTCACAAACGGCATTTCCTGCATGGGCTGCCATGATCAGGGTATGCGCAAAGCCAAAGACGAAATCCGCGATATCGTTCTTTCGGGCCGCGCATATCCAAAAGAGGTGCGCGATGCCGTGGAGGGTCTGTACCCACCTCACGACAAGATGGACGGGCTGATTGCAGGCGATGCTCAGCGCTTTGCCGACGCCTTGAAGCGCGCTGGTCTGGAACCAACGCTGAAGCTGAACGGCATTGAGATGATCAATGCGCTCGCCAAACGTTATGAAGATGATCTCGATCTGACGCTGGCCACGTCCGAACTTGGCATCGACAAGGCCGAGTTCAAAGATAGCTCCGGGGATGTCGATCAGAAATTTCGTCCGCTGATGCGCCGTCTGGCGCAGGGTTCGATCCCACGAGATCAGTGGGAGAA
>JAPLPA010000512.1 GCA_026400415.1 Afipia sp.
CCGCCGGACAGCATGTGCGGATAGCGCGCGGCGAACGCGCCGAGACCGACCGCATTGAGCCAGCCTTGCGCGCGCTCGGCGGCTTCGTCACGCGCGACACCGGCGACTTCGAGCCCGATGGCGACATTGTCGCGCGCGGTCTTCCATGGGAACACCGCATCGGCCTGAAACAGATAGCCGGCCTGCCTGTTGAGGCCGCGCAGTGGCTGATCGAAAATGCGGACACTGCCGGATACGGGTTGCAGCAGGCCAGCGGCGACGTTCAGCAGCGTGGACTTGCCGCAACCGGTGGGCCCGACGATGGCGACGAATTCGCCATCCGCGATCCGCAACGTCGCCTGCTCCACCGCCGTATAGACGCTGCCGCCGGCGACATCGAATGCCACCGTCGCGTCATCGAGCGCCACCGCCATCGATGCCGCGGCTTCCATCACCTGCACGCGCATTTCCCCCGACCGGATTTCCTTCTCCGCTGTAGCCTTGCCCTCCGCATAATTCAACGCCCGGCGCAGCTTGGTGGGGCCTCGCAGCCATGCTAGTCGAAGGCATGGGCTCCGCAGTGATCAGCTTTTCCCACGTCACCAAGCGGTTCGACGACGACCGCGTGACGGCTGTGGATGATGTTTCGCTGGACGTTGCCACAGGCGAATTTCTCGCTGTGGTCGGCGGCTCCGGCTCCGGCAAGACCACGCTGCTGCGCCTCGCCAACCGGCTGATCGTGCCCGATGGCGGCGAGGTGCATGTCGGCGGAGAGGATATTGCCGCTGTCGATCCCGTCGCTTTGCGCCGGCGCATTGGCTATGTCGTGCAGAGCGGCGGCCTGTTTCCGCATATGACCATCGCCGACAATATCGGCATGCCGATTTCCGGCATCAACATGACCTACAACAACACCGGCGTGATCGGCTCGCAGGATGGCGACATTCAGGTCAAGCTGAAGGACGGCCATCGCGCCACGGAGAACTATGTGCGCGAGTTGCGGGAACAATTGCCCCGCGCATTCCCGGGCATCTCGTTCTCGTTCCTGCCTGCAGACATCGTCAGCCAGATTTTGAATTTCGGCTCACCGGCACCGATCGACCTGCAAATTCGCGGTGCGAATTTCGCCGCGAATTATGTCTACGCCAACAATCTGCTGCGAAAGCTGCGGCACATTCCCGGCGTGGCCGATGCGCGCATTCAGCAATCGCCGAACAATCCCGGTTTCAACGTCGATGTGGATCGGACACGGGCGCAATATGTCGGCTTGACCGCGCGTGACGTTACCAACAGCCTTGTGGTTAATCTTGCCGGTTCATCTCAGGTGGCACCGACGTTTTACCTCAATCCCGACAACGGTGTGTCGTATTCGGTGGTGATGCAGACGCCGCAATATCAGATCGACTCGCTGAGCAAGCTCGAGACGCTGCCGATCAGCGCGCCGGGTGTCGCGACGCCACCCATCCTCGGCGGCATCGCGGACATTTCCCGCTCCGCATCGAGTGCAGTGGTGTCGCAATACGATATTCAGACGCTGGTGCAGATTTTTGCGACCACGCAGGACCGCGATCTCGGCGCGGTAGCGTCCGACATTCAAAAGGCGATCGACGAGACGGCAGGAGAAGTTCCGAAAGGAAGTTCGGTCGTACTGCTGGGGCAGGTGCAGACGATGAACAGTGCATTCGCTGGCCTGTTGTTCGGCCTGCTTGGCGCAATCGTGCTGATTTATCTTTTGATCGTCGTGAATTTCCAGTCGTGGTCCGATCCCTTCGTCATCATCACGGCATTGCCGGCAGCGCTTGCAGGCATCATCTGGATTCTGTTTGTGACCCACACGACGTTGTCGGTTCCGGCGCTGACAGGTGCCATCATGTGCATGGGTGTCGCCACTGCCAACAGCGTGCTGGTGATCGCCTTCGCGCGCGAACGCTACGACCATCACGGCGATCCGCTGGCCGCCGCGCTTGAAGGCGGGTTCCAGCGTTTTCGTCCGGTGCTGATGACGGCGCTGGCGATGATTATCGGCATGACTCCGATGGCGCTCGGCATGGGCGAGGGTGGCGAGCAGAACGCGCCGCTCGGTCGCGCGGTTGTCGGCGGGCTCATTTTCGCGACGACGGCGACTTTGCTGTTCGTACCCGTGGTATTCAGTCTCGTTCATAAGAAGGTTGCGGTCGGCGATGCCGGCAAGTCCAACCCGGAGCCCGTTCATGGCCACTAAGAAGAAGCTCGTGATCTCGCCCGAACAATTGCGCCGTCCTGGAATTATGGCCGGCGCGGTTTTGGCGCTCGTCGTGGTGATTGGAATTGTGTGGCGTGCGACGAGCGACGCCAGACTGCGCGACTGGACGGAGGCGCAGGCCATTCCGTCCGTGGCCGTCGCATTTCCCGGTACCAAGCCGCAGAACGCTACGCTCAATCTGCCGGGACGCCTTGAAGCCTACTCGCGCGCACCGATTTTTGCACGTGTCAGCGGCTACCTGAAAAGTTGGCAGGTCGATATCGGCGCCAAGGTGAAGGCGGGCCAGCAGCTCGCGGAAATCGAAGCGCCGGATCTGGATCAGCAATTGCTGCAAGGTCGTGCCGATCTGAGTAACGCTCAGGCTGCCGCAAAGCTCTCAGGCGCGACGCTCGCCCGCCGCAAAACCTTACTCGCATCGAACTTCGTCTCGCAGCAGGAAATCGACGAGCGTTCTGCCGATCTCGCCAGCAAGGAAGCGCAGGTCAACTCGCAGACTGCCAACGTCGAGCGGCTTGAGGCGTTGGCAAGCTACAAGACCGTCACCGCCCCGTTCGATGGCATCGTCACAGAACGCAACACCGATGTCGGCGCACTCATCAATGGCGGCACGGGATCCGGCGCCGCCATGTTCGTGATCTCGGATGCGAAGAAATTACATCTTTATGTCAACGTGCCGCAGAGCTATCTGCCCGCCATCAAGGTCGGCGCGAAAGCTTCGGTTTCAGTCCCGGAATACGCCAACCGCAGTTTCCCGGCGGTCGTGGAATCCTCTGCGCAGTCGGTCGATGTCAATTCCGGCACAACGCGCATGCAATTGGCCATCGACAATCCGGCAGGCGAATTGCGGCCGGGTGCATACGCCGACGTCAAGCTCAGCCTGACCAGCGACGTGCAGCCGCTGAGTATTCCGGCGAGCGCTCTCATTTTCAACGCCAGCGGGCTTCGTGTTGCGACCGTGACTGACGGTGACAAGGTGCTATTCAAGACCGTGACGATCGCGCGCGATCTGGGCCGCGAGATCGAAATTGCGTCGGGGCTTTCGGCTGAAGACCGGATCATCGTCACGCCGCTCGACGGCATCGTCGATGGCGACCAGGTCCGCGTTGCCGGAGCTGCTCC
>JAPLPA010000071.1 GCA_026400415.1 Afipia sp.
TTCTGGTCGCTCATGAGCCCGTCCCCCAAATTGGTTCATGATTTGGTAACCATAAATTCTTGAGGAATCGTTACCGTGAGAGCAGCATGGCTCGGAGATGCGGAACAGAACGCTCAAGCAGGCTTTGACTGAGATGCGCCAGCAATATCCAGCCCCTGCCCGCTCTCCCTTCCGCATTTGGGTCTCGACCCACCTTTTCAGGACATGGACGGCACTCGTGACGCTCGCCGGGTTCGGCTGGGCGTTTTTCTACAAGCCCGAATGGATCACCTGGTGGCTTCGCACCACCATGAACGGCATCGAGCAGGGCGCGGCGTTCATGCCGTATCCTTACGGCGACCAGTTCGAAGTGGCGCTTCGCGGCATCGGCGGTTCGTTCTGGGTGCAGATCACTCTGGCTATCATCATCGTGCGTGTTTTCGCGTGGCTGATCGGCCAGATATTCAAGCGCAGAGCACCGAGCGAACCCGATCTCGATGCGATCTATCGCGATTCCTTGCGCCGCCACGATCAGCCGCCACGCTTCTGATCGTCACACATCAAAGAGAAAGGCGCCCCGCGATTATCTCGCGAAGCGCCCCCTCTAAAACTCGCTGGTCAAGGCGGTGAGACCGCCCATCTGCAACGCTCTCAATACAAACTCAAAGAGCGACGCGGGCGATCCCAGCGAGGTGACAGCGTTTAGAATGAGACACTGGACCACCTCCTTTCGTTGTTGACGATAAGAATTAATGTAAGCGTCTAAATTGCTTCGTCAACAGGGACAGCGGAATTTTTGACAAGCTCGAACGGAGCACGAAAGCAAAAAAGTGACCCTCAAATTTACTTTGGATACAAACTGCATAATCGACGTGGATGAAGACAGACCATCGGCGGAATTCATCAAGCAAATTGTTGATGCTCACCAAAAAAATTTGACAGACGTAGCTGTCCCTTACATCGGCGCGTCGGAACGGCAGAAGAATCATGGATACCATGCTACATCGACCGATTTCGATCTGCGATTGGCACGGCTTGGCTTAGATCATTTGAAAGTGCTTCAACCGATGGCTTATTTCGATGTCACTTTCCTTGATGGAAGTCTTCTCTCTGACGGGCCAATGATCGCACTAGAACGTCAAGTTCATTCAATTCTTTTCTCGCACATCGAATTTGACTACCAAAATTATTGCAAAAAAAAGGGCATCGATGAATTGCCTGTGGATTCGAAATGGCGAAACGTCAAATGCGACGTGCAGGCAATGTGGTGTCATCTGCATTACACACGGAACATTTTTATAACAAGCGATCAGAACTTTCACAGAAAAGCGGCCCAGCTTTCTGCCATCGGCGCGGGACGAATTCTCTTTCCTGAGACGGCCGCAAAGTTGCTTGGCGCTCCCTAGGGGAATTGAACCCCTGTTTCAGCCTTGAGAGGGCCGCGTCCTAACCGCTAGACGAAGGGAGCGTTGGGTTCAGGCAATAACCCTGAAACGCAGATGCCGCAAGATGGAACGGCCATAGGCACGCGTCACGCGTGCCGTTCCGGTAACACTAAGCTTCAAGGCTCCGTCACGAATTTCAGCCGTGCCACAGGCTTCAAAGTCTTGGCATCGAACGAGCGGATTTCCGTCACGCCGCCAATGTCCACCGTCACCAGAAGCCGGTCGCCCGCAACGCCGGTCGAAACAATGCGCGCGCCCTTCGGTAGCGTCGCCGTCACTTCGGGCGATTGCACGCTTCCCTCGGTTTTGAAAAGCCGGTAGCCGATGGCGAAGAGAACGGCGGCCAATCCAATGGCCGTGGTCAGGCCCGCAATCAGCATCATCCGGCGCACGCGCTTGATGAGGGCGGCTTGCTCGGGCGTCTGTTCTGGCGCATCAGGTTCAGTCATGACGAACAACGAACTCCAAAAGATAACGGTCGAGGGCGACGAAGGATCGCAGCGGCTGGATCGTGTGCTGGCGGTGCGAAGCCCCGATCTGTCACGCTCGCGGCTTAAAGCGCTGATCCTCGCAGGGCAAGTGTCCGTCGGTGCAAATGTGGTTCGCGATCCGGCTTTTTCGGTGCGCGCGGGCGATACCATTGCGATTGACGTGCCGCCCGCCGCCGACCCGGAGCCGCAGGGCGAAAACATTCCCCTCGATATTGTCTATGAGGACGCCGACATCATCGTCCTCAACAAGCCGATGGGGCTGGTCGTACATCCCGCCGCCGGACACGAGACGGGTACGCTGGTGAATGCGCTGATCGCTCATTGCGGCGCGTCGCTCTCTGGCATCGGCGGCGTCAAACGCCCCGGCATCGTGCATCGGCTCGACAAGGACACCACCGGCCTGATGGTGGTGGCGAAAAACGACCGCGCGCATCAATCGCTGTCGGCGCAGTTTGCCGATCATGGACGCACCGGCCAACTGAGGCGGGGCTACATGGCTTTCGCGTGGGGGGTGCCGGGATGGAAAAGCGGGACAATCAACGAGCCGATCGACCGGCATCCTTATTCGCGCGACAAAATGGCGGTACGGCAAGGCGGGCGCGAAGCGGTGACGCATTGGGAAACGCTCGAGGCGTATAGCGGCCAAGACGGCAAGCCGGTGGCCTCGCTCATCGCGTGCCAGTTGGAGACCGGACGCACGCATCAGATCCGCGTCCACCTGGCCCATCTCGGTCATCCGCTGCTCGGCGACAGCGTCTATGGCTCCGGCTTCAAAACCAAGGCCAGCCATCTCGGCCCGAAAGCCCAAACCGCCCTCGATGGCTTAGGCCGTCAGGCGCTTCACGCCTATTTGCTGCAATTGGAGCATCCGGCCTCGGGAGAAATTCTGCGCTGGGAAGCGCCCTTGCCGGAGGATTTGCTTCTTCTTCAGGCCGCCCTTCGTAGTACAGACTAATTGCGGTGTGCCAGAAAGTCGCATCGTTACAAAGATTTAACCGGGGTCACGGGACCGTGACCACGTTTTGTTCTTCCCTCCCCCGATCCGTTTGGTGTATGTTGCACCTGCGATGGGATTGTCCCTGCGCGGAACGATGCAGTGCTGCTGGCTTTGACAAAGCAGCTGGCCTGCCTGGCTCGCCGCTATCGGGAGCCTGAACACTGGAGGGCGCACAATGGCCCGTACCGCAACACTTCCGGTTCTCAACGGAGAATCCGGTCTTTCTCATTATCTGTCGGAAATCCGCAAATTTCCGATGCTGGAGCCGCAGCAGGAGTACATGCTCGCCAAGCGTTGGCGTGAGCATGACGATCGCGACGCGGCGCATCAGCTTGTCACCAGCCATCTAAGACTCGTGGCGAAAATCGCCATGGGCTATCGCGGCTATGGCCTGCCTATTTCCGAAGTTGTCTCCGAAGGCAATGTCGGCCTGATGCAGGCGGTGAAACGCTTCGAGCCCGAAAAGGGATTCCGCCTCGCGACTTACGCGATGTGGTGGATCAAGGCGTCGATTCAGGAATACATCCTGCGTTCGTGGTCGCTCGTGAAAATGGGCACAACCGCAAACCAGAAGAAACTGTTCTTCAATCTGCGCAAGGCCAAGAGCAAGATCTCCGCGCTCGAAGAGGGTGACATGCACCCCGATCACGTGAAGACGATTGCAACACGGCTCGGCGTCACGGAGCAGGACGTTGTCGATATGAACCGCCGTCTTGGCGGCGATGCATCGCTCAACGCGCCGATCCGAGACGACGGCGAACCCGGCGAATGGCAGGACTGGCTGGTCGATAACTCGCCCAATCAGGAAGCTATTCTGGCCGAGCATGAGGAGTTCGATCATCGCCGCAACGCGCTGACCGGCGCGATGGGCGTGCTTAATCCGCGTGAACGCCGCATCTTCGAGGCACGTCGTCTGGCTGAAGACCCGATGACGCTGGAAGATCTCGCGGCGGAGTTCAACGTCTCGCGCGAGCGCGTACGTCAGATCGAAGTACGCGCGTTCGAAAAGGTGCAGTCGGCGGTGAAAACCACGATCGCCAATGCCGAGCATGCAGCGATGGAAGCCGCGCTGTAAGCATGCATTGCGAATGAATACAAAAAGCCGGCTGAAACGCCGGCTTTTTTCTTGCAAAAATTTCAATCGGCAGAGGAAAGATGGTTAGAACCACCACTAGCGTACAAATGAAGATCAAGCGCGGATCTGAAAGTTGGTCTTACATCTACGTAACGCTCGGATTTGCGTTGTCGATCGAAGCCTCGGTAATCGCTATGATTGAACCGCTCAAATTTCCTTGGAACCTACTCGTATAAGCGTTTGTAAGTCTGTTTACTTTTTCGATATTCATTAACAATAGTTGGTTTCAAAATAAACTAATCGGACTGAAGATGCGTTACGAGGAAAAAGAACGATAACTGTTGCCTCATCCCAGTCAAAAATAATCTCTCAAAAAATCCGCCAGCGAATCCGACTCGATGTCCGACATGTTGCTCAGCAGATAGCTCGCCTGCGTGCGATGGTCGGGAGTCGAGATTATCCTTGGTGCCTGCAAAAATGCAGACACAGATTTTCGGATCGGCGAAAACATACCAAATACCCGCAGCCGTCTTTTGCGCGACCATCTTGTTCGGCGGCAGGGCTCGCAGCGCTTTCTGACTGACCGGATCGTTCGCCAGCTTCACGCGAAAGCCAGCCGAGCGCAGATAGAAATCGTTGGCATCGAGAAACGGTTTGTCGAGTGCGGCGTTCTGGGCGGCAAGCGGCGAAATCAGAATGCCAACAACAAGTGGAGACAACCAGCGCCGCTTCAATTCCGATGAAAAAATCATGACACCCCTTCGACAGGTTCTAAAAATAAAATTTCACGGCAACACCTGACACATTTAAGTGACACGCTAGCGCTTGTGCCACACCACGCAACATGACCGATTCCTATCACGAAAAATATCCGATGACGACGGATCGCAATTTTTCACATCGGCGTCAGTCATGTGGATTTCACGCGCATGACTCATAACCGCCCCATTGCGGCAAGATGGTCTGCTCGGATTAAGGGGAGTAAATCCATGACAAAACGCCCACCGGAATCGTTCGATGCCGAAATCGTCGCCACGCTGCGGGAAGTTCTGAACATAGCCGTCGAACATATCGCACTGGAAAACCGCACACCGGCGACAAAAGCCAAAATGGCGGAGACGATTGTGCGCGAGGCGGCCGAAGGCGTCACGGATGCGGGCGAGCTTGTGTCGAGCGCGGTGCGCGCGGGAGAAATTCCGGCGGCTTGATTGAATGTGCGTCAACCCGCAGCGCGTTTCGGCGACGCGTCTTCGACAAGCTTGGGTGCCTTGGTGGCGAACTGCTCGTCCTGCGGCTTTGCCTCACCTGCGCCATCAACCGCAAGCCCATCGGCGCGAGTGCGCGTTCCCACAATTCTCGCGCGGTCTCGCCCTTCTTGACGAAGCACCATTCCTGCGCCGCAATTGCACCGGCATCCATGCGGTCGGCCAGATGATAAATTGTGCCGCCCGCAATCGGATCGCCTTCCTTGATGGTCCACTCGATTGCCGCTATGCCACGATGACGCGGTAACAAGGATGGGTGATAGCCGATGCCGCCATGCTTTGCGACTTTCAGCGCAGCCTCGGTCACACGCGCATGGCTGTGGGCCGTGACAATCAAATCCGTGCCGGGCGCTATTTCATTCGCCTCGATTGTTTTGGGCGACGCCTGAACCACAACTTCGATTTTCGCCGCACGTGCAGCTGCTGCAAGACGATCCTCACCATCGGCAACAACCACCCGCACGATATCGACGCCGTGTGCGCGCAACATGTTGAACGTCTCAACGCCAAAATGGCGCGACCCTGCAAGCGTGATATTCATCGTGTCCCTGCCCCAAAAATTCTCATTGCCCTGAATTTCTTATTGTCCCCAAGCCGTAAAGGCTTCGTTGAACGCGCGTTCGCCGGGCGCGCCTTTCTCGACAGCGATGATGGCACGGCGCTGGTTTGCGTAGACCACGGGAATATCGAACCATGAGCGCTCTTTCAGAAGCTGCAGATTGCGTGCCTTGTCGGCCTCGACATTCGACAGGCCGACGAGGAAAAATCCGTCGGTGACTTTAACGGCGAGACCGGCAAGCGGCGTACCACGCGACTGCTCGTTCGATTTCATCAGCACGCCCGGCACATTGGTAATGGTGGTACCGAAATCCGGCGGCAGAACGAATGTCAGCTCGGCAGTGTGGCTCGCAGGCAGCGATGCGTCGGCATTTCGGCGGATCGACAGCGTCATCTTGATCTTGCGTTCCGGAATTTCGATATCGGCCCGCACACCTATGTCAGCTGGTTGGCCAGCCGGCACCTTGACGGATTCGGTACGCCAGATCACCGAGCCGACATATTGCTTGCCCTGCGGCGAATTCGGATCTTCGTCGTAAAGCACGACACGCTGGGCGACCGGCGCAACCGGCTGTCCGGCCTGACCGACACGATCGGAAATCTTCGGACGCGCACCTGCCGCATCTTTCGTCGTGTCGTCGACCTGCGCTGACGGCTTCATTACAGCGCGCGCGAATTGATAGACTTTCGGGCCGACCCAGATTGCGCCACCGAGGGCGACAATCGCGAGCCCTGCAAAGATAGCCCCTTTGACGGGGAAGCCGCGCTTGACCTTGACAGCGCCGTCGCGTGACTCGCGCGTCGCGACACGAACGCGTCCATGATCGCCCTGATAGGCTTCCGCCTCTTCGAGCGACTCGTCGTAACTATAAGGCTCGGTACCGCCGTGTTGCGGATCGCTGTCGAGATCGCTGGCGCCGCGAGTTTGGCCGCCGGGCGGCGAAGAGGGCCGCCGCACGGTGCGATTTCCACCGCGCCCGAGGTCTTCTGCATCGGCCACAACGTCGCGCAGGCCGCGCACACCGGGCGTGGGACGTCCGTCGTCGAGCGAGCGGCGCGAGGCAGGTGAACCGGAACGCGATTCCCGCGTCCACTCATCCAGCATTTGCGTGTCGTTGCGGCGCGGCTCCGGTGATCGCAAATCGCGTGGCGGCGATGGACTTCGCGGCGGCTCAGCGCGCGGCAGTTCATTGCGTGGGGGTGCATCGCCGCGCAAATTTCGCGCAGGCCTGGGTTCCGGTGCAAGCGGCAAAGCATCGGGACGCTCGCGGCCGGGTGCAGGCGGCAGTGGCGGACGCGGTGCGCGCACGCTGTCGCGCAAGGCATCGCCGGGACGCGGTGCATCGCGGCGAACCGGTGGCGGCGCCGAAGTGCGCGGCGCATCGGGGCGCGCTCGTTTGGCGGCATCCGCCTCGACACGGCGCACGGCTTCTTCCAGCGCCAGCCTCTCGCGCGTGATTTCGGCTTCGGACAATGCAGGCTGTACATTCCGCAACTGGCCAATCAACGCCGTCCGCGCGCGCTCATAAAGCGCACGACGGGTCTCGCCGCTGGCACTTGGGTCCAGTCCGGCAATGGCACGGGCTATGAGCGGGTAGTAGTCAGCCATCCTCGTCCAGTTTGCGGGATTCTCAAGAACTTCCCGTATCTAAAAAGCATGATCGTGTCGGAAAACAGAGCGTCGGGTCCTGCCTTTTCGATCAGCCTTCAATCTGCCAGATTGTTCTCACGCCTCAAACGGATTCTGTACGAGAATAGTATCCTCGCGTTCCGGGCTGGTGGAAAGCAGTGCAATTGGGCAGCCAACAAGTTCCTCGACCCGGCGGACATACTTGATGGCCTGAGCGGGCAACTGCGCCCACGACCGCGCGTTCGCGGTCGGCTCTTTCCAGCCTTCGATGGTCTCGTAAATCGGCTTGACGCGCGCCTGCGCGCCCTCGCCTGCCGGCAAATGATCGATGGTTTTGCCATCGAGCTCATAGCCCACGCAGACATTGATCGTGTCGAAACCGTCGAGAATATCGAGCTTGGTCAGCGCAAGGCCGTTGATGCCGCTGGTGCGGGCCGTCTGGCGCACCAAAACAGCGTCAAACCAGCCGCAGCGGCGCGGACGGCCAGTATTGGTGCCGAATTCACGGCCGCGCTCACCGATTTTTTTTCCGATCTCATTGTCCTGCTCGGTCGGGAACGGCCCCTGTCCGACACGCGTGGTGTAGGCCTTGCAGATACCGAGCACATAACCCACCGCGCTCGGTCCCAAACCCGAGCCCGTAGCAGCCTGAGCCGCCACTGTGTTGGACGATGTCACGTAGGGGTAGGTGCCGTGATCGACATCGAGCAGCGCGCCCTGTGCGCCTTCGAACAAAATGCGCTTACCTTCACGGCGCTTGTGATCGAGCAGATTCCAGACCGAGTCTGCGAACGGCAGGATTTGCGGCGCGATCGCCACGAGATCCTTCAGCATTGCGGCACCGTCGATTTCCGGCAGATTGAGACCGCGGCGCAGCGCATTGTGATGCGCGAGCATGCGGTCGATCTTGTGCGGCAGCGTCTGCGGATCGGCGAGATCCATCAGACGGATTGCGCGGCGACCGACTTTATCCTCGTAGGCAGGGACGATGCCGCGCTGCGTGGTGCCGATCGCGTTCGCCTTGTTGGCGTTCTCGCGGATCGAATCCAGTTCGCGATGCAGCGGCAGTATGAGTGTGACGTTTTCGGCGACGCGCAGATTGTCCGGCGTGATCGCAACACCCTGCCCGCGCAATTTTTCAAGCTCGGCGACGAATGCCTGCGGATCGAAAACCACTCCGTTGCCGATCACGGACAACTTCGACGACCGCAACACGCCCGAGGGCAGCAACGCCAGCTTGTATGTATTGCCATTGATGACGAGCGTGTGGCCCGCATTGTGGCCACCCTGAAAGCGAACCACGATGTCCGCCTGTTCCGACAACCAATCGACGATCTTGCCTTTTCCCTCGTCGCCCCATTGGGCGCCGACCACAACCACGTTGGCCATTTCGAGACGATCTCCTGAAGGCGAAATTCAAGCTGAAACCCGGCATCTTGCGGCAGGGCTGCCCTCTTCAGGACGTACCATCGGATAACGGATGCGCGCATGGGACGCAAGCGCGAACGGGTATTGACGGCACCGACGATGTTCTCGCAAATGGCTGAAATTACATACGAATTCCACATCGTCCAAATCGATATCCCCACCCTCTGACCAATCCTGAGAATGTCCGCTTCCACCGCCCGATCTCCCTCGTCCTGGCTGATGAGCAAGCCTTATTTGCTGCTGTCGCTGACCTCGCTGTTTTGGGCCGGCAACGTCGTGCTGGGCCGCTTCGTGGCGGGAAAAATTCCGCCGATGACGCTGTCGTTTATCCGCTGGAGTGCTGCGTTCCTGATCGTGCTGCCATTCGCGTGGAAGTATCTCGCAAAGGACTGGCCTGCGATCCGCAATCAGTTGGGATTGATGGTCGTGCTGTCGGTCACCGGCATCGCGGTCTTCAACTGCCTCGGCTATTGGAGCCTGCAATATACGCAGGCGCTCAACGCGCTGTTGCTGCAATCGACCGGGCCGCTGTTCGTGGCGCTGTTCGCGCTGGTGCTGTTCGGCATCCGACTGACACTCGCGCAGACCATCGGCATCGTGATTTCGATGATTGGCGTGCTCGTCATCCTGCTGCGCGGCGATGTGGAAACGCTCTCGTCGATCCAGTTCAACAAGGGCGACATCGGTTATACGCTCGCGCTCGCCATCTTCGGCTTGTATTCGGCACTCGCTGCAAAACGCCCGCTGATTCATCCGCTGTCGTTCCTTGCTTTCACGACGGGCTGTGGCGCGTTGTTCATCATCCCGTTAATTGCGTGGGAAATCCACAATGGTCAATTCATGACGGTCAGCGCCACCACGATGGCGGCGCTTGTGTATGTGGCGATTTTTCCGTCGACGCTCGCATACCTGTTTTTCAATCGCGGGATCGAACTGATCGGGCCTAATCGTGCGGCACCGTTTTTCCATTTGATACCGGTGTTCGGCTCTGTACTGGCGATCGTGTTCCTGGGCGAACGGCCGCAGCTGTTTCATGTCGTCGGTTACGCGCTGGTACTGGCGGGGGTTTTCATCGCCGCGCGCCGCGCTTCCGCCGCAAGCAGTGGAAATCCGGTCGAGCCCGCACCGCCAACGTAGGCTTGCTTGCGATGTGATGGTCGCCTGACGCAACCGAGCAATCTTGCATTAGCGGTTGTGCGATGCAGATGATTTTGCGCAAATCGCACAGGCTTCCCGCACCAGACACAGATGACCGTCTCCGCCCAATCCTCAAAAAAACAAACGCTCATCGGCAGGCTGTCGCATCAGCCTTATTTGTTGCTGAGCCTCACTTCGCTGTTCTGGGCCGGAAACATTGTGCTCGGCCGTTTCGTCGCGGGCCATGTGCCGCCCGTGACATTGTCTTGTATCCGCTGGGCCGGCGCGTTTCTGATGATTTTACCGTTTGCGTGGCCCCATCTGCCGCGCGATTGGCGCACGATGAGAAAGCACATTCCCCTACTCGTTGTGTTGTCCGCAACAGGCTTTGCCGCCAACAACACGCTGTCCTATTGGGGACTGCAATATACGCAGGCACTGAATGCGCTGCTGATCCAGTCGTCAGGGCCGCTGTTCGTGGCGCTGTGGTCGCTGATTTTATTCGGCGTGCGTCTGACGTTGGCGCAATCCATCGGGATCGTGATTTCGCTGATTGGCGTGCTCGTCATCATTTTGCGCGGGGATTTCGCCGCATTGGCCGCCATCGAATTCAACAAAGGCGACCTGATGTTTATGTCGGCGTTGCTGGTGTTTGGAATTTACTCCGCGCTGATGCCGCGACGCCCGAAAATTCACCAACTGTCGCTGATTACATTCACCACCGGTTGCGGTGCGGTGTTGTTGTTCCCTTTGACACTCTGGGAAATTTCGACCGGCTTTACGCTGACGTTCGATGCGCAAAGCGTCTTCGCCATCGTCTACGTCATCATCTTTCCATCGACGCTGGCGTATCTGTTTTTCAATCGCGGCATCGAACTGATTGGGCCCAATAGCGCGGCACCCTTCTTCCATCTGGTGCCGGTGTTCGGCTCGGTGATGGCCATTATGTTTCTCGGCGAACAATTGCGGCTGTTTCACCTGATCGGATATGCGCTGGTGCTGGCAGGAATTTTTATCGCCTCGCGGCAGGCATCGGCCGCCACAAC
>JAPLPA010000429.1 GCA_026400415.1 Afipia sp.
CCGGCCTGAACGCCACCGAGAACACCGGACGGGTTTGTTGGATTGTGCGTGATATCGCCCCAGCCATAGCCAAGGTTGACACCGATATAAGGGCCGACCCAGCTATAGACCAATGGCTGCGGAGCGTAGGGTTCGGCCCGGCGTTGGTATCCCAAATCGGCCGCCTGAGCGGAAACTGCCATGCTCATGGCGGCGAAAACGATTGCCCCTAGTACCGTTTTACGCATCTCAATTCTCCTTACGCGAACTCTCGCTATCGACCGTTCGTTCAACCTCATCCGCAAAATGAGAGCGGCATCAGATCGGCGTGGTTACGGATCCCCACTTTTTATCTGTAAGATTTATTGAGATTTTTACGTTAAACAGTCGTTAAGGCGGCTTACCGCCGCGTTAACGTCCTTAACAAAGCGTTACGATTCTGGCCGCGTCAGGGACGGCTTTGGGCCATCTTGTGTGGGCGGCGATCTCTGGATGACGAACCGCACAGCACTTAGATTTAGGCCATGACGAACGACCCCCGCGAATTGCCGGATCATCCAATCGAGCCAGCAATGGACACGCCGGTCGCGGAGCTGCCTGCGGGAAGCTTGCGCGGTCAGGATGTCGATCCCGCATCGATGTCGGGCGACGACGAAGAAGAGCCCCGGCTGCCGGAGCAGATTGATGACCAGGTCAATCTTGGTAGCGAGGGAACACTTGCTATCGGAAGGGCTGCCATCGAGCGCGCAGTCAGGCTGGCACCGACGTCGCCTGGCGTTTATCGCATGCTTAACGCAGCGAACGACGTATTGTACGTCGGCAAGGCAAAGAGCGTCAAAAAACGCCTCGCGTCTTACGCGCGCCCGACCGGACATCCGGCACGCATTGCGCGAATGATCGCGGCCACCATCAATGTTGAAATCGTCTCGACATCGACCGAGACCGAGGCATTGCTTTTGGAAGCTAACCTCATCAAGCAATTGCGTCCCCGTTTCAACGTACTGCTGCGTGACGACAAATCGTTTCCTTATATTCTGATCTCGGGCGATCACTGGGCACCCCAGATTCTCAAACATCGGGGCGCACAGACCAGACCCGGACGATATTATGGTCCATTCGCGTCGGTGGGAGCGGTCAACCGCACCATCACGGCATTGCAGCGCGCTTTTCTGGTGCGCTCGTGCACGGATTCGTTTTTTGAAAGCCGGACGAGGCCGTGTCTTCTTTATCAGATCAAGGGTGCGCTGGGCCGTGCACACAGGAAATCGATTTCCCCGGCTATACGGAACTTGTAAGCGAGGCGAACGAGTTTCTGTCCGGGCGAAGCCGTCTTGTGAAGCAAGAACTTGCGGTCGAAATGGAGAAGGCGTCCGGCGATCTCGAATTCGAGCGTGCCGCGCTTTATCGAGACCGCCTCGCGGCACTGTCGGCAATTCAATCGCAGCAGGGCATCAACCCGCGCACTGTCGAGGAGGCGGATGTTTTCGCAATCCATCAGGAAGGTGGCTTTTCGTGCGTTGAAGTGTTTTTCTTTCGTACCGGACAAAACTGGGGCAACCGCGCATACTTTCCACGCGCAGACAAAACGATGCCGCCGGAGGAGGTGCTTGGGTCGTTCCTCGCTCAATTCTACGACGACAAGCCACCGCCAAAACTCATTCTTCTCTCTCATATCATTGAGGACGAGGCGCTTCTCGCTGAAGCCCTGTGCGTGAAATCGGGTCACAAGGTCGAAGTTTCGACACCTAAAAGAAGTGAAAAAAAAGAACTCGTCGCACATGCACTTACAAATGCGCGCGAGGCACTCGGGCGCAAACTTGCGGATACCGCAACCCAAAATCGGCTGCTGCAGGGACTCGCGACGACACTCGGCCTACCAAAGGTTCCTCGGCGCATCGAAGTTTACGACAATAGCCACATCCAGGGCACGAATGCGGTCGGTGCAATGATTGTCGCCGGATCGGACGGTTTTCTGAAAAACCAATATCGCAAATTCAACATCAAGTCCGAAGGCCTGACGCCCGGCGACGACTACGCGATGATGCGCGAAGTGCTTGAACGGCGTTTCAAACGCCTGTTGAGCGAGGCACCCGTTGGCGGCATCCCCGCGATCTTTACGAAAGACGACGACACGGCGCCGCAATGGCCCGAATTAGTCATCATTGATGGCGGACAAGGCCAACTCAACGCGGTGAGGGAGACATTCGCAGAGTTGAAGCTTGCGGACATTTCCCTGATCGCAGTTGCGAAGGGCCCGGATCGTGATGCTGGCCGCGAGACGTTGTTCATGCCAGACCGCAAGCCGCTCAAGCTCGAGCCACGCGATCCGGTTCTGTATTTCATCCAGCGAATGCGCGACGAGGCTCATCGATTCGTGATCGGGTCGCATCGCAAACTGCGCAAGAAGGACATCCGCGAATCCGGCCTGCAGGAAATTCCCGGCATCGGCCCGTCACGCAAACGTGCCTTGCTTCACCACTTTGGGACGCTGAAGGAGATCGAGCGGGCCTCGATGGCCGATCTAGGCAAGGTTCCGGGAGTAAGCGCCGAAAGCGCTCGCAAGATTTTTGAATTCTTTCACCCAAATGCCGGCTGATGGAGGTACAAACGGAGCCGTTATCCCAATCCCTGTAGATGCCGCCGCGCGGCGGTTGACCTTCGCGCACCGGCAGTATTGGTAAGCTCGATGAACAGCGTCACGACAAGAAGCTCTGCGAAACACTCTTTCGCCTTGCCCAATCTGCTCACCTATTCCCGAATCATTGCCGTTCCGGTGGTGGTGGGTTGCATGTATGCGCAATCGATCCTCGGCGCCCCGCTGTGGCTGCGCTGGGTTGCGCTTTTCGTTTTCATCGCCGCTGGAGTAACCGATTTTCTTGACGGATATTACGCGCGAACGCTGAATCAGCAATCCGCGTTCGGTCGCATGCTCGATCCGATTGCCGACAAACTTCTGGTGGCGTCATGTCTTCTGATGCTAGCGGCCGACGACACCATTCGCGGCTGGTCCTTGTGGGCAGCCATCGTGATTCTCTGTCGTGAGATCCTAGTGTCGGGACTGCGCGAATACCTCGCAGCAATTCGTGTCAGCGTGCCGGTATCGCATTTGGCAAAATGGAAGACGACGATCCAGCTTGTGGCGATTGGGTTTCTGATCGCCGGGGAAGCCGGTGAAGTGATTTTGCCTCCAACGACACTGATTGGCATTGTGCTATTGTGGATTTCGGCGATCTTCACGATCTACACGGGCTGGGATTATCTTCGCGCGGGAATTCATTACCTGACGGAGGAGGACCAATGAAGGTTCTCTACTTCGCCTCGGTGCGCGAACGCATCGGCAAAGCGGAAGAGACCGTCGAGCCGCCTGCGAATGTTCGCACGGTGTCCGATTTGATGCAGTGGCTGGTAGCGCGAGGCGAGGAATACGCCAATGCATTTGCGACCCCGCGTGTCATCCGTGCCGCTATCGACCACACACATGTCAAACCTGATACGGCGATTGCGGGCGCGCGTGAGATCGCATTCTTTCCGCCGATGACTGGCGGCTGAGCCGTCATGTCCGTCCCGGTGACAATCCGCATTCAATCGGTCGATTTCGATATCGCGGCGGAAATCGCAGCTCTGACGAAACATTCGAAAGACATCGGCGCCGTTGTCAGTTTTTCCGGTATCTGTCGTCGTGGGGCGGGCGATGAGGCCATTGCCGCTATGACGCTGGAGCACTATCCCGGAATGGTAGAAGCAGAAATTGCCCGGCACGTCGATGAGGCGATATCGCGCTGGCCGCTCAGTGGTGTCACCGTCATTCATCGTTACGGCCGCGTGGTTCCGGGCGACAATATCGTGCTGGTGCTGACGGCGTCTGGTCATCGTGAAGTGGCATTTCGTGCCGCGGAGTTTTTGATGGATTATCTGAAGACTAACGCGCCGTTCTGGAAGTCCGAAGAACGAACGAGCGGAACGGGCGATAAAAAATGGGTCGATGCGCAGGCGCATGACGATGCCGCCACCGCGCGATGGAAGAAATCGTGACTGCGCGCAAGTCACCAAAAAAAGTCGCGAAGCGCGCCCCCAAAAAAAAGAAGGCAAAAGCTACCAAGCGCGCCCTCGTCGTTACAACCGCAGCATCGCTCGTGCGTGAGGCCGTTCGCCGCTATGCGAAATCCGATCTGGTATTCGCGCATGGCACGACCGATCCCGTCGCGGAGGCTGCGTTTCTTCTTTGCGAAACGTTGGGTGTCCACCCAGCGAAATTCGACCGCATTGCAGAAAAATCTGTCTCTGTCGCAAAGGTGACGCGGTTTCGCGAATTGATCGCGCAGCGCATCGCGACGCGAAAGCCCGCAGCGTATCTCGTCAATAAAATGTATATGTTAGGTCAGCCATTTTATGTCGATGAGCGCGTGATCGTACCCCGCTCATTTCTCGGCGAATTGCTCGACGCGCATTTTGACGGCGGTGAGTTTTCGCTGATTGACGATCCTTCGGCCGTGCAGCGCGTGCTAGATCTCTGTACCGGGTCGGGGTGTTTGGCGATCCTCGCGGCCCAGCGTTTTCCAAATGCGCGCGTCGATTCAGTCGATTTGTCCGCAGACGCGCTGGGCGTGGCCGCGCGTAATGTCGCCGACTACGGACTGGAGGATCGCGTCATGCTTCGTCGCGGCGATCTTTACGGCGCAATCGGGAACGAGCGTTACGATCTCATTATCACCAATCCGCCATACGTGGATGCCGATGGCATGGCTGCATTACCGCGCGAATGTTTGTACGAGCCGAAGCTTGCATTCGACGGCGGCGTTGACGGCCTCGATCTCGTTCGTCGAATTCTCGGTGAGGCAAAGCGTCATCTCACGCCGGACGGGGGTCTGTTGTGCGAAATCGGCCGTGGCCGGCAAAATCTGGACCGTGCCTATCCGAGCCTGCCGTTGCTCTGGCTTGAAACCGAGGATTCGGAAGGCGAAGTGTTCTGGCTCGAGGCGTCCGCCCTTTAGCCGGAATGCCGTCCGCCGCCCGTCACAAAACTTTCCTGATCCAGTTGTGCGGGTCGGCTGCGCGACCATACTGGATATCGACGAGCTTCTTGCGCATTCCCATCGCAACGGTGCCGGCTGCACCATTGTTTATCGTGAAATCGCCACTCGCAGAGCGCACGGTGCCGATCGGTGAGATGACAGCTGCCGTGCCGCAGGCGAAAGCCTCTTTCAGCTTTCCGCTTCCGGCATCCGAGCGCCACTGATCGATTGTGTAGGTCTCTTCACGCACACGCATGCCGGAATCCTTCGCAAGCGTGATGATTGAATCGCGGGTGATGCCCGGCAGGATCGTCCCGAGAGGCGGCGTCAGCAGCGAACCATCGTCGAACACAAAGAAGACGTTCATGCCGCCGAGTTCTTCGATATAGCGGCGCTCGATTGCATCGAGAAAAACGACCTGATCGCAACCATGATCGATTGCCTCTGCCTGTGCACGCAGACTTGCAGCATAATTGCCTCCGCACTTGACGGCGCCGGTGCCGCCGATCGCAGCGCGTGTGTAATTCTCCGACACCCAGATCGACACGGGCGCGGGTCCGCCCTTGAAATAGGATCCTACCGGCGAGGCGATGACAGCAAAGATGTATTCCGCCGAAGGCTTCACGCCGAGAAAGACCTCGTTCGCGATCATGAAGGGCCGCATATAAAGACTGCCTTCGCCGCCCGGCATCCATGCGCGGTCGATACGCACGAGCTGCTCGACAGCATCGATGAAAACAGACTCAGGCAGCGGTGCCATAGCCATTCGATCTGCCGAATTCCTGAAGCGGCGAGCATTGGCATCCGGGCGAAACAGGTTCACTCCGCCGTCGTCCCGCTTGTAAGCCTTGAGTCCTTCGAAAATCTCCTGCGCGTAGTGCAGGACCGCAGTAGCCGGATCGAGCGCAAAATTCGCGCGGGATTCCACGCGCGCATCGTGCCAGCCCTTCGCCTGACTGTAGCGGACGACAGCCATATGATCGGTGAAAACCCGCCCGAAGCCAGGATCCGCGAGCTTGGCAGTCCGATCCTTCTCGGATGTCGGATTGGCCGATGGCCGAACGTCGAATTTCAACAACATGTCGCCATCGATCTTGTCGAAGGACACTCCCATAGTTTCTCTCCAGATCGACCGGTTCTGCGTTTGGCAGCTGGCGCGTTTGTTTTACCTGAGCAGCTAAGTCCAGTATGTTTCGCGC
>JAPLPA010000525.1:0-1374 GCA_026400415.1 Afipia sp.
GAAGGGTGAAGTCATCAACGGGTTTGGCGACACGCCGAACCGTCACGACATTCTCACCGGCTCACCGCCCGATGGCACTGCGTTTGCTGTCGCGACCGGGGACCGGACCTGTAAAAACTGGACGAGCAGCACGCAAGGAGCCGCAATGGTCGGTCATTCCGACATCGCCGGTCCGGCGACTAACCCCACGGCAAAATCCTGGAATGCCGCTCATCCCTCGCGCGGACCCGAAGGCGGTTGCGCGCAGAGCGATCTGAAAGGCACCGGCGGCGATGCCTTGCTTTACTGTTTCGCTGCGAACTGACGCATCTTTGATGATGTTACGGCGGCGCGGGCATGGTCCGCGCCGTTGTCTTTCGCTATAGCGTGGTCGTGAGAATCCATTTCCGGCCTTGCGGAGCGTCCCATGAAAATCATCCCATCCGGCAGCGTGCAGACCAAGCGCGCGCCTGACTCCTATTTCACCGGCACCGTGTTTCAGGACCCGATCATCGAAACGCCTGCGCCCGCGCAACTCTACGCGACGCGCGTGACGTTCACGCCCGGTGCGCGAACCGCGTGGCACACGCATCCGGTGGGCCAAACGCTTTATGTCGTCGCGGGCTGCGGCCGCGCGCAGACGCTGGGCGGCCCAATTCATGAAATCCGCGCCGGCGACGTGGTCTGGATTCCGCCGGGGGAAAAACACTGGCATGGGGCTGCGCCGACGACGATGATGGCGCACATCGCGATGCAGGAAGCGAAAGACGGCAAGTTTGTCGAGTGGCTCGAGCATGTCAGCGACGCAGACTACGGCAAGCCGGTAGGCAAGTAGGACTGCTTGACGCTGCGGCGATGTGACTCGGCCGTATCTGACCGCCGTATTTCACTTGGCGAATCGCCGCATTGATGACTCATTGTGACGGTCTGGTTCCACAAAGCCCAGCCACGCAGGAGACCCGATGCGATTCATCCTTCCCGCGATCTATGCAAGTGTGTTTGCGGTTGCGATCTATTTCGCCATCGTGCAATCGCCGCTGCCGCAGGCGGTCGCCTCTGTTCCGCAAGACGGCGCGGCTGTGCTGACGCAGATGACGTCGCCGAAAATCGGCAAGCGCGAGACCTGCCGGCAGAGCGTTGCGGCCAAGGGGCTGAAGCGTCAGGAGGCGCGCGACCAGCTGCAGCTTTGCGTGGCGCAGGCCCGCGTCGAATGCCTGAAGCAGGCGATCGACCAGAAGCTGCGCAGCGGCGCGCGGCGCGTGTTCGTCAAAAGCTGCGTCGCTGCGTAAGGTTCTTCAACGCCACCCGGTCTTTAACGCTCGATTTACCATGGCGACAATGCCGCGGTGATTTTCCGCCTTGAACTGTCGCCCATAGAACCGCTGGCAATCGATC
>JAPLPA010000525.1:1405-5819 GCA_026400415.1 Afipia sp.
AACGGTATTGGGCGGATTTGCGCGCGCATTGCCTTGGCAACACTCCGAATTAATACGGATCGCGTCCGGTAACATCCGGAGGCGACAATGTTCGACAGCCCAATTTGGTATGCGATCTATCACCACGCGCTGATCGTGGTGGCGGCAGCCGTGTGCCTGTTCGGGACGTGGGTCGGCATGCGCCATTTCGCGCGCGCCCGCGCAACCGTGGGGCCGATGCACTATGGCTGGGTGTTCATGGCTTCGCTCGGCACCGGCGCGGCCTTATGGGCTGCGATCTTCATTTCGATTTTGTCGCAGGCGCCATCGCTCGATAACGGCTTCGAGATGGGGCCAACGGCGTTTTCGCTGCTGATCGCCATCGTGACCTGCGCTGTTGGATTTGAAATCGGCAGCAAGAAAAATCTCACGCTTGCGCCTGAGATCGGCGGCGTGATTGTCGGCGGTGGAATTCTGACGATGCACTATGTCGGGCTGAATGCCTGGCATGTTGCAGGCGTCGTGACATGGAGCTGGTTCGGCGTCGGCGCGAATGTGATTTTTGGATTTGCGCTCGGGGCGCTGTCGGTCAGCCGCGCCAATCGTCCTGTCACCAAATACTGCCGCCACGGCGCGGCCATCGTGATGACATTTGCCATCTGCGTGATGCATTACACGATGGTGGCTTCGCATGACGTGATTGCCGACAACGCCATTGAATTGTCTCCGAGCCTGGTTCCGGGCCACACACTGGCAATCTTTGTGACCGCCGCTGTGCTGCTAGTGATTGGCAGCGGATTCTCGTCCTACTTTATCGACCTGCGCTCGCGTACCGAAGCAGCCGAGCGGATCCATCATTTGTCGTTCAACGACACCATGACCGGGCTGCCGAACCGCATCGCGTTCAACGAGCGTTTGTCGTTCGATGTCTCCGATGCCCACGAGAAAGCGCACAAGCTCGCCGCGTTTTCCATCGACATCGACGGCTTCAAGGACATCAACGACGTGTTCGGTCACGCGGTCGGTGATCTCGTGCTGATTCAGGCGGCAGAGCGCATGCGTCGCGCACTGCGGGACGGCGAATTTCTGGCCCGTCAGAGCGGCGACGAATTTCTGGCGCTGCAGATGTCCGGCAATATGCCTCATACTGCGCAGGAGATGGCGGCGCGTATCGCGGCGGCACTCGACGCGCCGTTCAAGGTGCGCGACAAGTCAGTGAAGCTTACGGCGTCCATAGGCTATTCGATATTTCCGACCGACACACAGGACAAGGATCACCTTCTCAGCAATGCCAAGCTTGCGATGTATCGCGGCAAGACCACGCAGCGCGGAATGATCAGCAAATACGATCACAAGATGGATGAATCCGCGCGCGACCGCCGCGCGCTGGCACGGGACCTCCACGATGCCGTCAAGAACGGCGAACTCGAACTGCATTATCAGCTTCAGACGTCGCTGGCGGATGGTTCGATTCGCGGCTCGGAAGCCTTGATGCGCTGGCGCCATCCAACGCGCGGTCTCATATCGCCCTTGGATTTCATCCCGCTCGCCGAAGAATCCGAACTGATTATCCCGATGGGGGAGTGGGCTTTGCGTCGTGCCTGCCGCGACATGGCCGAAGGAAAGCTACCCGGTGTCGTCGCGGTCAATCTTTCGCCGGTCCAGTTCAAGCAGAACGATCTGGTTGAGACGATTCATTCCATTCTTGTGGAGACCGGCGTGTCGCCACAGCGGCTCGAAGTCGAAGTCACGGAATCGACCATGATGGGCGATCAGAACGGCGCGCTGCATACACTGCGTAAGCTGAAGGCAATGGGCATCGCGATTGCGATGGACGATTTCGGCACCGGATATTCTTCGCTGGCAACGCTGCACGCGTTTCCGTTCGACAAGATCAAGCTCGATCAGTCTTTCGTTCAGAGGATTCCGCTGGATGTGTCGGCTATGGCCATTGTGCGTACCATCCTGGCGCTCGGCAAAAGTCTCGGGGTTCCTGTGCTAGCTGAAGGCATCGAAACCGAAGAACAGCTGCTGTTCCTTGCCAGCGAGGGCTGCAAGGAAGGCCAAGGCTATCTGATGGCTCGGCCCGTGCCACTCGACAAAATGCTGCCGGCGGTTGCGAACATCATGCAACGCGCGGCACAGCCAGCCGCGCGGATTGGTGCGTCGATCCACGCAGCTATCGCAGTCGCCTGACCTCTACCCATCCTTCTCGCGCGACACCGTGATCCGCACGCCTGTCTTTTCGACCTTGCAGCGGATGTCGAGCTTGCGATAGCGCGACGAGATGTCATAGCCGCGGATGATGTTGGTGCGCGAGACGCACCGCCGCGTGCCGTTCATGGTGTCGCCTTTTGGGATCGTGAACACCAGTGCCGACGCCGTCGCGATGAAATCGTAATACGCATCCGAAGGCTTTTTCTTGTCGGTGGATGCCGTCATCGAATTGGTGCGGTTGCGGCTCGAGCAGCCGAGTGACGCCTGTGTCACCGACGGATGCGTCAGCGAAATTTCTCCGCCGCGCGTAGCGCCGACTTTGAGGCCCGCGATCTGCTCGGCCAGTTGCTTGGCGAGATCGTCGCAGCGGTCGGCGCGGGCAGGGGCGGCAAACGCGAAGGTTGCGGTTGCCAGAATAAAAACTGTGAAAAATTGACGTGCGATCATGAGCGCCTCCCGCGCCATTGAAGCGTGAGCGTTATCTTTGCGCAAGTCTCTGGCCAGCTCTTGGGTCGTATCAGGCGCCGTAGAGCGTCACCGCGATGACGAACAGCGCTATTTCCCAATTGGCGTAGATCACGGGCGCGGCGACCAGCAGCGTCGCAAGGCCAAGGTTTTGGTTGCGCCATGCGAGAACCAATGCACACACCGCCAGCAACGGCGGAATGACCAGCAGTTTGAGCGTGGGCTCTAATGCATAAAGATCCTTGGATTCCGATGATCCGGTTGGGCCGGGCAGAAACCAGAGCCATCGCCCCAGCACGACACCAGCCAGGGCCATCACCGCCCAGCGGACGCGGCCGGTGAGCGCGCAAAGGAGCGCGGCCAGCGCGAAGACGGGGTGGGTGAAGATAAAGGTCGTTCGCAGGAGAGCACTCATGCCGGAGCCCGGAATTTCCGACACCCCCAGAGTGTTGAAGAACATATAGCTGTCCCACGTCTCGTACAGCGCAAGCGGCACCATCGCAGCGCAAAGCGCGAACCGCATCCAGCGGTTCATCGGCGCTGGGGCTGTTTCCAAGGCAGAGGAATTCATAAGCAAAATCCAATTTTAGCGACGCTGATTGAGGCGAACGACGGAATGCCGCAGAGCGGCTCGTCCCGACTATTGCGCATCTTCCCTTTGCCTGAAAAGAGAATAGAACGGGTCCAAATCTCTCACCCACGCGAGCCTTTATTCCAAGGATTCTTGCATGAACGCCCCAACCGGAATTCCGACGCCCAAACCCGTGCCGCCCTACAGGCACACGCCGCTGTTTCCGCTCGGACCTGACAAGACACCGTATCGGAAAATCACAACCGAAGGCGTACGCGTCGAGAAAGTAATGGGCAAGGACATGCTGGTCGTGTCGCGCGAGGCGCTGCGTGCGTTGAGCGAGGCCGCGTTCGGCGACATCAATCATTATCTGCGGCCGGGACATCTGGCGCAGCTGCGCAAAATTCTCGACGACACGGAAGCCAGCGACAACGACAAGTTCGTGGCGTTCGATTTTCTCAAGAACGCCAACATCGCGGCAGGCGGCGTGCTGCCGATGTGTCAGGACACCGGCACGGCGATCATCATGGGCAAGAAGGGCTTTCGCGTCATCACCGATGGGGAGGATGAAGCCGCTTTGAGCGAGGGCGCGCGCGACGCTTATTTGCGGCGCAATCTGCGCTACTCGCAGGTGGCACCGCTCTCGATGTTCGAGGAGAAGAACACCGCCAACAACATGCCCGCGCAGTGCGAGATCTATGCGGAGGGCGATGACGCCTACAAGTTTATGTTCATGGCCAAGGGCGGCGGCTCCGCCAACAAGAGCTTTCTGTTTCAGGGGACGCCCTCGCTGCTGACCAAGGATCGCCTGCATGCGTTCCTCAAGGAGAAGGTGCTGACGCTCGGCACCGCCGCGTGTCCGCCGTATCACCTCGCCATCGTCATCGGCGGCACTTCCGCTGAACTCTGCATGAAGACGGTGAAGCTCGCCTCCGCGCGCTATCTCGATGAACTGCCGACACAAGGTTCAGCGGACGGCAACGCCTTCCGCGATCTGGAGATGGAGCAGGAAATTTTGAAGATGACGCAGTCGCTGGGCGTCGGCGCGCAGTTCGGCGGCAAGTATTTCTGCCACGACGTCCGCATCATCCGGCTGCCACGCCATGGCGCTTCGCTGCCGATCGGTCTCGGTGTGTCGTGTTCGGCGGATCGTCAGGTGCTCGGCAAGATCACTAAGGACGG
>JAPLPA010000120.1 GCA_026400415.1 Afipia sp.
CGATGCCTTCGGTGGAGGCATGCGCGCGATGGGCGGCGGAGAACGCATCGTTGACCCAGATGTCGCCGAGTTTTGCCAGTTGGGCGACGAAGGCCGGATCGTTTTGTTCCTCGCCGGGATGAAAGCGTGTGTTTTCCAGACAAAGAATGTCGCCATCCTTCATCGCGGCAACGGCCTTCTCGGCAACCTCACCGACGCAGTCGGACGCGAACTGCACTTGCTTCTTGACCACATGACCCAGCGCAACCGCAACAGGCTTCAACGAATCTTTCGGATCGATGCCCTTGGGGCGTCCGAAATGCGCAAGGAGAATAACCTTCGCGCCTTTTTCCGAAAGTTCGATGATCGTATGGGCGATGCGTTCGAGACGCGTGGTATCCGAAACGCGGCCATTGTCCATCGGCACGTTGAGGTCGACGCGCAGCAACACGCGCTTGCCCTTCACGTTGACGTCGTCGAGGGTGCGAAATCCGGTCATCGGCGCTCGTCTGAGATCAGATCAGCTTCGCCATTGCGGCTGCCGTGTCCGACATCCGGTTGGAAAAGCCCCATTCGTTATCGTACCAGGACAGCACCCGAACCAGCGTGCCGTTCTGAACCTTGGTTTGATCCATCGCGAAGGTCGAGGAGGCCGCATCGTGATTGAAATCGATCGACACGTTCGGCGCGTCGGTGAAAGCGAGAATTCCCTTGAGCTGCTGCTGCGATGCGCGCTTGATGGCGTCGTTGATCTCTTCCTTCGTCGTCGCTTTTTTGGCGATGATCTTGAGATCCCGGATCGCCACGCCGTCGAGCTTGCCCTGCAATTCAGGAAGCACCAGACCGATGGCTTTTGCAGCACCGGTCGAGGTCGGGATCATCGACAAAGCTGCGGCGCGACCGCGATAGAGATCGCTGTGCATCGTGTCGAGTGTTGGCTGGTCGCCCGTATAGGCGTGGATCGTCGTCATGAAACCGGTCTCGATGCCGACCGTGTCGTTCAGCACCTTGGCGACCGGCGCGAGACAGTTCGTGGTGCACGAGCCGTTCGAGACGACGAGATGATCCTTGGTGAGTTTGTCGTGGTTGACGCCGTAGACGATGGTCGCATCAGCGCCGTCCGACGGTGCCGAAACCAGCACGCGCTTGGCGCCCGCGGTAAGATGCGCCGAGGCCTTGGCCTTCGCGCTAAAAATGCCGGTGCATTCCATCGCAATGTCGATACCGAGATCTTTCCAAGGCAGCGTAGCCGGATCGCGATGCGCCGTGACCTTGATTTTACCGTGACCAATGTCGATGGAATCGCCATCGACCTTCACAGTGCCGGGAAAACGACCATGCACAGAGTCGTACCGCAGCAGATGCGCGTTGGTCTCAACCGGTCCGAGATCGTTGATGGCGACGACTTGAATGTCCGTGCGCTTGGATTCATGGATGGCACGCAGAATATTGCGGCCAATTCGGCCAAATCCATTGATCGCGACCCGGACTGCCATTCAAGCTCTCCTTAAGAATACGAAAATGATGGGTTTCGAGGCGTTTTCTGCCCCGAATGCCGCCACGATGCAACGCCTCGCGGCGAGGAATGTTCGTCAGCAGGCAAGAAGGGTTATCAGCCCTTCAGACGGGCCTGTGCGGTCTCAGCTACGGCTTCCGCCGTGATGCCAAAATGCCGGTACAGCTCTTTATAAGGGGCGCTTGCACCGAATCCGCTCATGCCGACGAAAACGCCATCCGAACCGATGACGGCATCCCAGCCCTGACGAATAGCCGCCTCTACAGCGATTTTGACCGGTGCCTTGCCGATGATGGCTGCCTTCTTGGTGTCAGGCAGCTCAAGCAGGAGGTCCATGCAGGGAACAGACACCACCCGCGTCGCAATACCGCGCGCGGCCAGC
>JAPLPA010000349.1:0-658 GCA_026400415.1 Afipia sp.
ATTTTCCGGCAGTAAGATCGTCATGAAAGATTTTGGTCGATCGCCGAAATGCCGCTGCGGCACGCGCTTTCGGCGGCGCGAGATCGAGACTTCCAAACTGACCATTGCTCATGCGATGCAACAGGACCAGATGCCCCCCGTCATCGCAGATTGCAATCGTGGCATTCCAACCCATTTCGGTCGCAAAGGCTTCACCGGCTTCGGTCATCTCCTTCGCGAGCTCCAAAGATATTCGTTCGCCATATGGATGCTGATGCGGAACTGTCTTTTTCATAACTTGATGACTCCTTTTCGTTGACTGGTGAAGAGAAGAAAAGCTTCTCTTCACCTCATGCTTGAATAGACGTTTGAACCAATCGCCGGCTTTACTTGTAGTACTGGTACCAAGGAGACGGATCGATCAGCGCCGGATCCTTTACAAACTTGACTAGCTTGATCTCCTTCGATGCCTTATCCCACTTGCCGAGAGCAATCGGCAACATCGGTTCACGTAGGCTCGTGAATGCAACCTCGACTCCCGAAAGGTTCATAAAGTTTTTAGTTTCACCGAGCGCTTTGCGAATCCCTTCGCGATCGGCACCGCCACGCTTAATGGCATCGATAATCAGACGCGTTGCGTCGTAGGCAAGACCTGCTTCATGCGTGATGATCTTGTCGC
>JAPLPA010000349.1:726-3180 GCA_026400415.1 Afipia sp.
TTCGAAATCGATCATGAACTGTTTCGTGAAAGGGTGATCGGTCGGCGTGATGAATTCCAGCGTACCGATCGTCCCGTCGCCGTATTCGCCAATTCCGTTGAACCAGTCGATCTCGTTAAGATCGCAGCCGACATAAAACTGAGCTTTCGGGAATACGCCAATCTCGCTACCTTGGCGGCCAACTGCGGTCAGAGGCGGACCGAAGCCGCTCATCAGCACGGCATCGACGTCCTTGCTCTTGATCTCGGTAAGCATGGCTCGGAATTCGCGCTCAGGCGGAGCGAAAGCTTTCTTGTAAACAACCTCGCCGCCCAACTTCTTGATTGCCTGCTCCGCGCCGTTAATAATGCCGCGGCCATATTCTTCGTCTTGCATCAATATTGCGAAACGCTTGAAGCCTCGCTCCTGCATAGCGTGGTGCACCATCACCCAGCCTTGCACGTCTGCGACGCTAGCCCAGCGGAAGACGTAGTCATTTCCCTTCACGACACCAACCGCGTTCGAATAAGCGGCAATCATCGGAACTTTTGCTTCGTTGACGATAGGCGCTGCCGCAATGCTCGTCAGACTGAGCGAGCCATCGACGATGGCGACGACCTTGTCCTGCTGGATCATTTTGCGGGAGACCGCGACAGCTTCGGTGCGATTTCCACGATCGTCATAGGCAATAAGTTCAATCTTCTGACCGTTGATGCCTCCGGCCGCGTTGACTTGCTTGACCGCAAGATCAGCACCCTTTTTTGCATCTTTGCCAAGACCGGCGAAGGCCTCGGTCAGAGGACCGAAAAAGCCGACCTTGATCGTCTCTTGGGCTTTTGCCGGGACAGCAAGCATAACCACCGCTGCAACAGAAGCTGAAGCCACTAATCCGATTATCGATTTCAAATTACTCATCTAATTGCCTCCCTAAGTGACGGTTGATTGAACGTTTTACGTTTCATGTTTTACTTTCATGTTTAATTTTAGAATGGAGCAAAAAAATCCGATGTCAATGCGGCGGTTTGGTTATTGAGCGTTTGTCAGCTTAATTAGTCACCGGCGTATCCCGGTCCGGTTTGGAAGCCGTCGTCGCGAGCCAGTCAGCCAAGACTTGGCGCTCCTGCGCCGTCATCTCGGTGATGTTTCCCGGCGGCATCGCGTTTGAGCGGACCGCAGTCGCGCTAATCAGACTTGCGTGACGACGAATTTGAACGGCATCGTCCAGCAGTATCCCTTTGCCCGCCATGGCGAGACTAGGCCACAAAGTTTCTCTCGCGTGGCACATGCTGCAGCGGGAAACGATAATCTCTTCGACTTGTGCGAATGCTGTCGGTGCTTTCGACGTAACGGCGCTTGTCTTTAATACGCGCGGACCGAGCGAAGACAGATAACCGATTGCTACCATGCCCGCTGCAGTCACCACCCATGTCCACCACGGACTGCCCTTGCCTGCGTGACGCGAATTAAAGAAATGGCGAATGACAGGTCCAAGGGCGAGGACGATAGCGATAATCAACCAGTTGAACTGCGTCGCATAGATAAGCGGATAATGATTGCTGATCATCAGCAAGATAACCGGAAGCGTCAGGTAGTTGTTGTGAATGGAGCGCTGGCGCGCTTTCTTGACCAAATTCGGATCCGCCGGCTTTCCCTCCAGCAAGGCATTTACGGTCTTTCGCTGATTTGGATGAATGACCGTGAACGCATTTGCGACCATAAATGTACCTACGATGGCACCAATTTGGTTGACCGCGGCGCGTCCGCTCAGAACCTGCGTAAACGCGTAGGAAAGTATGACGAGAAAGATATAGACGATGATGGCGAGAGCAACGTCGTGCTTGCCTAACGGAGAGCGACAAAGTCCGTCGTAGATGAACCAGATGACGAGCAGGCTGACCAGACTGAAAAGACCAGCCTGCAGCGGCGTAAGATCCAGAACCGATTTATCAATCAGAAAAAGATCCGCTTGCATATAATAGACAAGGATAAGAAGCGCAAAGCCTGAAAGCCAAGTGATGCGCGACTCCCAAATATACCACGTGAATACATCAGGCATACGCTTGGGTGCGACTGTGTATTTCACCATATTCCAAAAATTTCCGCCGTGGACCTGCCACGCCTCGCCTTGCACTCCCTGAGGCAGATGATCCCCATGCTTCAACTTCAAATCCGTCTGCATGAAATAGAACGAACTGCCAATCCACGCCATCGCCGCAGTTACGTGCAGCCAGCGCGCGATCATGCTGAGCCATTCCATAATCACTGGACTAATTTCTATCATACCCGTCCTTTTGCGTAGCGCTTGTTTTGTAGCGTGTGTACCGCTGCCTTGTTGATGGAGATTTCATGGCGGCTGCTAAAGATCGAGCACGAGTCGATCTGACTTGCTGCCCGAGCAACAGATCATGATCGTCTTGTTACCGGTTCGCTCGGCTTGCGTGAGAACCGTGTCGCGATGATCTGGAATACCAAAAA
>JAPLPA010000235.1:0-7295 GCA_026400415.1 Afipia sp.
ATGCTTCCATTCAGCGCAGCCTCGATGTTCCTGACCATCGAGACAAGCCGTGGACCGATATCGTTCATCAGGCGATCTTCGGTGAATTTAAAGGCAGGTGCGCCGCAGTTGAGCGCAAACGGGCCTGTTCCGTCGTTCAACTGCAAAGCGACGCCGACGGCGTGAATGTCGTCGTGCCATTCGCCGGTCGACAATGCGAAGCCATGTTTGGCGACGGTTTCGCCCGCATGATCGATGCCTTCGCGTATTTTCTGCCAGCGGCTTCCCGCATGATCCTTGATGTCGTGAAGAAGTTTTTCGCGCTCCGTGGGCTCTAACGCCCAGATATACGCACGGCCCATTGCGGTTGTGGCAATCGGAACGCGTGAGCCGACATCGAGCAGCACGCCCACCGTCAACTCGCTGCGGCTCTGTCCGAAATAAATCATGTTCAGGCGATCGCGCGCGCCGATGGCGACAGCGCCTCCGGTCTCGCGCATCAGTTGATCGCGAAACGGATCAGAAAGATGCCGCACGCCCATGTTAGCGAGCGCAGCATAGCCGAGCGCCATTGCGGCAGGCGCCAACTGATACTTCTCGAACCTCGGAACCTGTGTAAGATAACCGAGCTTGGTGAGCGTATATGTCAGCCGCGAAATCGTCGGCTTCGGCAAATTCGTGCGGGCCGCGATCTCTTGATTGCCAAGCAGCCCGTCATTGGGACGAAATGCACGCAGAACATCGAGACCACGCGATAGCGCGACGACGAAACTGCGATCGGTCGCGGGTTTCTTGGCTGGCCGTTTCATCGTTGCCGCTGATCTCGCCGCATGGGTGGTCTTCGTTGACAAGGGACGTGCTTCAAAATATGCCTCCGTGTCAAGATGTGGAATTAAATTCCGCAATGCGAAACAAAAGAATTGAAGCGATTTAGGGAGAGTTTGCGTGAGCCAAGTGGTCAAGATGGAACGTCATGACGCAGTCGCCGTCGTCACAATCGACAGCCCACCGGTCAACGCGCTGAGTGCTGCGGTGCGGAAGGGCATTGTGGATGGTGTGAATGCCGCGGTCGCGGATCCTGCCGTGAAGGCCATCGTCATTACATGCGCGGGCCGCACCTTCATTGCCGGCGCCGACATCACTGAGTTTGGCAAGCCGCCGCAGTCTCCAAGTTTGCATGATGTCATTGACGTCATCGAGAATTGCCCGAAACCGATCGTCGCAGCCATTCACGGAACGGCGCTCGGTGGCGGTCTTGAACTCGCGCTTGGTTGTCATTACCGCGTCGCCACCAAGGAAGCGAAGATCGGGTTGCCGGAAGTGAAGCTCGGTTTGCTGCCCGGTGCAGGCGGCACGCAGCGACTGCCGCGCGCCGTTGGTCCGGAACTCGCCGTCAAGATGATTGTCGGTGGCGACTTCATCGGCGCAGCCGAAGCATTGAAGGCTGGCGCGGTCGACGAGATTGTCGATGCCCAAGTCGCAGGCGGAGAAGCCTTCGCCAAAAAAGTGATCGCCGACAAGAAGCCGCTGCGCAAACTGCGCGACGACGATTCCAAGCTCGCCGCCGCCAAAGCCGACAAATCCATTTTCACCAATGCGGCTGCTGCGGCGAATAAGAAGAATCGCGGGCTTGAAGCTCCGCTTGCCGCCGCCGAAGCCGTCAGTCATTCGCTCGACCAGCCGTTCGACCAGGCGATCAAGTCCGAGCGCGAGCTGTTCACCAAGCTGATGAACGGCGAACAATCCAAGGCGCAGCGCTATGCATTCTTCGCCGAGCGTGAAGCGGCGAAAGTCGCGGGCGTTCCCGACGGCACCAAGGGCCGTGACGTGAAGAGCGTTGCGATCATTGGCGCAGGCACCATGGGTGGTGGCATCGCGATGTCGTTTGCCAACGCAGGAATTCCCGTCACGCTGATCGAGACTGGCGACGAACAGCTCAAGCGCGGCCTCGGCATCATGCAGAAGAACTACGATGCCACTGCAGCACGCGGCGGTATTCCCGCTGACGCTCCGGCCAAGCGCATGGGCCTCATCAAGGGTATGGTCGGCATCGAGAACGTCAAGGATGCGGACCTCATCATTGAGGCTGTGTTCGAGACGATGGCGATCAAAAAGGAAGTGTTCGGCAAGATCGATCAGTTCGCCAAGAAGGGCGCGGTGCTTGCCACCAACACGTCCTATCTCAATATCAACGATATCGCCGCCATGACGAAGCGTCCGCAGGACGTACTCGGTATGCATTTCTTCTCACCCGCCAATGTGATGAAGCTGTGCGAAATCGTTCGCGCCGAAAAGACCGCGCCGGACGCGCTGGTGACCGCGGTGAACATCGCCAAGAAAATTGCGAAAGTGCCGGTGGTCGTTGGGGTTTGCGACGGCTTTGTCGGCAACCGCATGCTGGCAGCGCGCGGCAAGCAGGCCGAGAAATTCCTGTTCGAGGGCGCGTTGCCGCAGCAGGTCGATGCGGTGCTGACCAAGTTCGGCATGCCGATGGGCCCGTTCGCGATGGGCGACCTTGCAGGATTGGATATCGGCTGGCGCTCGCGCCAAGACCGCGGCATCAAGTCAGAAATCGCGGACGCGATCTGCGAGGCTGGACGCTTCGGTCAGAAGACCGGCAAGGGTTACTACAAGTACGAGGCTGGTTCGCGCGCGCCGCTACCCGATCCAGAAATCGAAAAGCTGATCGAGGAAACGACTGCGAAAATGGGCATCAAGCGCCGTCAGATCAGTGACGACGAAATTCTCGAGCGCCTGATGTATCCGATGATCAACGAAGGCGCGCGAATTCTCGAGGAGAAGATCGCGCAACGTCCCAGCGATATCGATATCACCTGGCTTTATGGATACGGTTGGCCGGTCTATCGCGGCGGTCCGATGTTCTATGCGGACTCCGTCGGCCTGAAAAAGATCGCAGACCGCCTGTCGTTCTACGCCAAGCAGACCAACGATCCGACGTTAGAGCCGACGCCGCTTCTCAAGAAGCTTGCCGATGAGGGCAAAACATTCGCATCGCTCGCGAAAGGCTGATTGCGTGACGCATCCCGGCGAAAAATTCTATCCAGAAGGCGTGCGCTGGGATGCGCCGATTTCGCGCGGCACGTTGCCGGATTTGCTGGCGCAGTCGGCGTCGGATTTCGGCGACCGTGCGGCGATCGAGTACCGCGACAAGCCGATCAGCTTTGTCGAACTGAAAAATATGGCTGACACTGCTGCGGCCGCGTTTCTGAACGCAGGTTACGGCAAGGGTGCGTCGGTCGCTTTGTTCCTTGGCAATTCACCGGATCATCCGGTCAATTTCTTCGGCGCGCTGAAAGCGGGTGCGCGGATCGTTCATCTCTCGCCGCTCGATGGTGCGATTGCGCTCACCCATAAGCTGAAGGATTCCGGTGCACGCATTCTCGTGACCAGCAATCTCTCCACGCTCCTGCCCACCGCGCTGAAGTTCTTCGAGGCGGGTCTTGTCGACCGGCTGATCGTTTGCGAAGACCAGACTTGGGGCGATGTCGGTAATCCGATGACGGCGATCCCGCAAAACCCCGCTATCGTGTCGTTCAAGGAATTCACCAAGGACGCGAAAGCCCCTTCGCAATGGCCGCAAATATCTCCCGACGACATCGCGCTTCTTCAATATACCGGCGGCACCACAGGCCTTCCAAAGGGTGCGATGCTGACCCACGGCAACCTCACATCGGGTGTCTCTATATACGATGTGTGGAGCGAGCCGACGCGGCGGGAGCGCGACCAGATCGAGCGCGTCATTCTGGTGCTACCGCTGTTTCATATTTTCGCGCTCACTGTCGTGCTGCTGCGCTGCCTGAAAATGGGTGCATTGATTCTGCTGCATCAGCGCTTCGACCTTGAGACTGTAATGCGCGACATTGAAGTCAAGCGCGCGACTTATTTGCCCGGCGTGCCCACGATGTGGATCGCGATTGCGAGTCTTCCCGATCTCGACAAGCGCGATTTCTCCTCGCTGGCTCATGCGGGCTCCGGCGGTGCACCGTTGCCGGTCGAGGTCGCCAAGATTTTCGAGCGCAAGACCAAGCTCTCGTTGAAGAGTGGCTGGGGAATGACGGAAACGTGCTCTCCCGGCACCGGTCATCCGCCTGCTGGCCCCGAAAAGCCGGGCTCCATCGGCCTCATGCTTCCCGGCATCGAGATGGACGTGGTGTCGCTGGACGATCCAAAAAAAGTTTTGCCTGCCGGAGAGACCGGTGAAATTCGAATCCGCGGTCCGAACGTCACGCGCGGTTACTGGAATCGCGAAGCGGAAACCAAGGAATCGTTCGTCGGCGACCGCTTTCTCACCGGTGACATCGGCTACATGGACGTCGACGGATATTTCTTTCTGGTGGACCGCAAGAAGGACATGATCATCTCCGGTGGCTTCAACGTCTATCCGCAGATGATCGAACAGGCGATCTACACCTATCCGCCCGTGCAGGAAGTGCTCGTGATCGGCGTGCCGGACGATTATCGCGGGGAGGCAGCCAAGGCGTTTGTGACATTGCGCGCGGACGCCAAACCGTTTTCCATCGATGAACTGCGCGCCTTCCTCACCGGCAAGATCGGCAAGCACGAACTGCCTATCGCCGTCGAATTCATGAAAGAGCTTCCGCGCACCAGCGTTGGAAAACTATCGCGCCACGAGTTGCGCTCGCAGCAACGCGCTCACCATCAACCGCAACAAAAACTCGCAACAGGAGGTCGTTCATGACCGAAGCCGTTATCGTTTCCACCGCTCGCACTCCGATTGGCAAAGCCTATCGCGGCGCATTCAACAACACCGAAGGCGCAACGCTGCTCGGCCACGCCATTCAACACGCGGTCAAGCGCGCCGGCATCGACGGCTCTGAAATCGAGGACGTCGTGATGGGTGCCGCCATGCAGCAGGGCACGACTGGCGGCAACATCGCGCGCAAGGCCGCGCTTCGCGCCGGTCTTCCGGTGCAGGTGGCGGGCACGACCATCGACCGTCAATGCGCGTCCGGCCTGCAGGCAATTGCGCTTGCGGCGCGCTCGGTGATGTTCGACGGCGTCGAAGTTGCGGTTGCGGGCGGCGGCGAATCCATCAGCCTCGTGCAGAACGACAAGATGAATCTCTTTCACGCAGTCGATCCTGAACTGAAAGCGATGAAGGGCGATGTCTATATGGCCATGCTCGATACCGCCGAAGTCGTTTCCAAGCGGTATGGCATTTCGCGCGAGAAGCAGGACGAGTATTCACTGGAGAGCCAGCGCCGCACTGCTGCGGCCCAGCAAGGCGGCCGCTTCAAGGATGAGATCGCGCCGATGAGCACCAAGATGGCGGTGGCCGACAAGGTGACCAAGGAGATTTCCTTCAAGGACATCACGATTTCGCAGGACGAGGGTCCGCGTCCGGACACGACCGCGGAAGGTCTTGCATCGTTGAAGCCGGTTCGCGACGGCGGCGTCATCACCGCGGGTAACGCCAGCCAATTGTCGGATGGTGCCAGTGCTGCCGTCATCATGAGCGACAAGATGGCGGCGAAAAAAGGCCTCAAGCCGCTCGGCATTTTCCGCGGTTTCGTCGCCGCAGGTTGCGAGCCGGACGAAATGGGCATCGGACCCGTGTTCGCAATTCCGCGTTTGCTCAAGCGTCACGGCCTCAAGGTTGAAGACATCGACATCTGGGAATTGAACGAAGCCTTCGCCGTGCAGGTGATCTACTGCCGCGACAAGCTGGGCATCGACCCCGAGAAGCTCAACGTCAATGGTGGCTCGGTCGCGGTCGGTCATCCTTACGGCATGACCGGCTCGCGTCTTGCAGGCCATGTGCTGGTCGAAGGCCGGCGTCGTAAAGCGAAGTACGGCGTGGTGACGATGTGCGTGGGCGGTGGCATGGGTGCTGCTGGCCTCTTTGAAATTCTTCAGTAAGCAGAGTTCAACTCTTTAATTTGGGAGCATCCAATGGATCTCAGCTTCAGCAAGGAAGAAATTGCGTTTCGCGATGAAGTCCGCACGTTCTTCAAGGAGAGCGTGCCTGCATCGACGCGTCAGAAAATGGAAGAGGGTCGACACCTTAGCAAGGACGACCTCGTCAACTGGCAGCGCATTCTGAACAAGAAGGGCTGGGCGGTATCGCACTGGCCGAAGGAATATGGCGGTACCGGCTGGACACCGGCGCAGCAATATATCTTCAACGAGGAAATGCAGATGGCTCCGGCACCGTCGCCGCTGCCGTTCGGCGTCAGCATGGTCGGTCCGGTGATCTACACATTCGCCAACGATGCACAGAAGAAATATTTCCTGCCGCGCATTGCCAATATCGACGACTGGTGGTGTCAGGGTTTCTCCGAGCCGGGTTCGGGGTCTGACCTCGCATCGCTGAAAACCACCGCCAAGAAAAAGGGCGACGTCTATATCGTCAACGGCCAGAAGACCTGGACCACGCTCGCGCAATATGCCGACTGGATTTTCTGTCTGTGCCGAACCGATCCCACCGCCAAGAAACAGTCGGGTATCTCTTTCATCCTGATCGACATGAAGTCGCGCGGCATCACGGTTCGACCGATCCAGACCATCGACGGCAGCCATGAGGTCAACGAAGTATTCTTCGATGACGTGGAAGTGCCGGTGACGAACCTGGTTGGCGAAGAAAACAAGGGCTGGGACTACGCAAAATTCCTTCTCGGCAATGAGCGCACCGGCATCGCGCGCGTTGGCGTATCGAAGGAACGTATCCGGCGCATCAAGGAGCTTGCGGGCAAAATCGAATCCGGCGGCAAACCGGTGCTTCAGGATCAGCGCTTTCGCGAGAAACTCGCATCCGTCGAGATCGAGCTGAAGGCGCTCGAACTGACGCAATTGCGCGTCGTCGCCAACGAAGGCAAGCACGGCAAGGGCAAGCCCGATCCCGCGTCGTCAATTCTCAAGATTAAAGGCTCGGAAATCCAGCAGGCCACCACTGAGCTGATGATGGAAGTCATCGGCCCGTTCGCGGCGCCTTACGAGACGCACGGCGAAGGCTCGAACGAGGAGATGGACTGGACCTCGCAGATCGCTCCGAGCTATTTCAACAACCGCAAGGTCTCCATCTATGGAGGCTCGAATGAAATTCAGCGCAACATCATCACCAAGGCTGTTCTCGGTTTGTGATTTCGCGTGATTTGAGGAAGTAAGATGGATTTTGATTTGTCCGAGGAGCAGCGTCTCCTGAAAGACAGCGTCGACGGTTTTCTGGCAAGCTCCTACGACTTCGACCAGCGCAAGAAGTACGCTGCGGAGAAAGGCGGCTGGAGCAAAGGCGTCTGGAACAAGCTGGCCGAGCAGGGCCTGCTCGGCCTTCCGTT
>JAPLPA010000235.1:7396-29810 GCA_026400415.1 Afipia sp.
TGGAAGCTTTGGGTAAGGCTCTCGTTGTCGAGCCTTATCTGGCGACCGTTGTGCTCGGCGGTGGATTTCTGCGTCACGGTGGTTCGGCGGCGCAAAAGGCTGCTCATATTCCCGCGATCATCGACGGCAGCAAGACGCTTGCATTTGCACAGCTTGAAAAAAACTCGCGTTACGATCTCGGTGACGTCTCAACGACCGCCAAGAAAAAAGGTGCGGGCTGGGTCATCGACGGCGAGAAATTCGTCGTGCTCAACGGCGCGGCCGCCGACACATTGATTGTCACCGCGCGCGCCAAGGGCAGCGCGCGTGATCGCAGCGGCGTCGGGCTGTTTCTGGTGCCGTCAAACGCCAAGGGCGTCAGCATCAAGGACTATCCGACGCAGGATCTTCTTCATGCAGCCGATATCACATTCTCTGGCGTCGAAGTCGGCGCCGACGCGGCCATAGGCGATCCCGAAAACGCACTGCCGCTGATTGAGCGCGTTGTCGATGAAGCGCGCATCGCAATGTGCGCGGAGGCCGTCGGCGCGATGGACGAGTCGCTGAAATCCACGGTGGAATATCTTAAGACCCGCACGCAGTTCGGCGTGGCCATCGGCTCGTTTCAGGTGCTGCAGCATCGTGCTGCCGATATGTTTGTGGCGGTCGAACAAGCGCGCAGCATGTCGATGTTTGCCACCATGGCGAGCGATTTCAAGGATGCCAAGGAACGCGCCAATGCGGTCGCCGCCGCGAAAGTTCAGATCGGCAAGTCATTGAAATTCGTCGGTCAGCAGTCGATCCAGCTGCACGGTGGCATCGGCATGACGATGGAAGCCAAGATCGGTCACTACTTCAAACGGCTTACGATGATTGAAAATACATTCGGCGATACGGACTATCATCTCAACCGCGTGACCGAAGCCGGCGGGTTGATTTAAGACCAGCGAAGGACGCGCGATGGCCACCCACGTCCTTGCCATCGACCAGGGAACGACGTCATCGCGGGCCATCGTGTTCCGCGTCGATATGTCCATTGCGGCGCAGGCGCAGCAGGAATTTCCGCAGCACTTTCCTGCATCCGGCTGGGTCGAGCACGAACCCGACGACATCTGGACCTCGACGCTCGCGACTTGCCGCGAGGCGATGAAGAAAAGCAATGTCACGGCGAAAGACATCGCGGCGATTGGCATCACCAATCAACGCGAGACGACGATCGTTTGGGATCGCGCAACTGGCAAGGCCGTGCATCGCGCTATCGTCTGGCAGGATCGCCGCACAGCGGAAATTTGCGCGCATCTCAAGGCCGACGGACATGAGCCACTCATCAGCGCCAAAACCGGTCTGATTATCGATCCGTATTTTTCCGGCACCAAGATCGGATGGATTCTCGATCACGTCCCCGGCGCGCGCGAACGCGCCGAGCGCGGCGAACTGATGTTCGGCACCGTGGATTGTTATCTTTTGTGGCGGTTGTCCGGCGGCAAGGTTCACGCGACCGATGCGACGAATGCGTCGCGCACGCTGCTGTTCGATATTCATAAAGGCGTGTGGGACGACGAACTGCTGAAGATCCTGCGTGTCCCGCGCTCGATGCTGCCGGACGTGCGCGACTCGTCGGCGGACTTCGGCGAGAGCGCCTCTGATTTGTTCGGCGGCCCCATCGCCATTCGCGGTATCGCGGGCGATCAACAGGCAGCAACCATCGGGCAGGCGTGTTTTTCGCCCGGCATGATGAAATCGACCTACGGCACAGGATGCTTTGCGTTGCTCAACACCGGCACCACGGCTGTGATGTCGAAGAACAAATTGTTGACGACAATTGCCTATCAGTTGAACGGACAGCGCACCTATGCGCTCGAGGGTTCGATTTTCGTCGCAGGCTCCGCCGTGCAGTGGCTGCGCGACGGATTAGGCATCATCAAACATGCTGCCGATTCAGGGCCGCTTGCCGAACAATCGGATCACGCGCAATCGGTTTATCTGGTGCCTGCCTTCGTGGGTCTCGGGGCGCCGTACTGGAATCCGAATGTGCGCGGCGCATTGTTCGGCCTCACGCGCGCGACCGGCCCTGCTGAACTTGCACACGCCGCACTCGAAAGCGTTTGTTATCAGACATTCGATCTATGGGCCGCGATGCGCGCCGATTGGCCGGACGCCGCAAAAGCCAACACTGTGCTACGCGTCGATGGCGGCATGACGGCGTCCGACTGGACCATGCAGCGGCTGTCGGATTTGCTCAACGCGCCGGTCGATCGTCCGATGATTCAGGAAACCACGGCCGTCGGGGCGGCCTATCTCGCCGGCCTCGGTGCTGGCGTGTATCCCGAGCCATCGCGCTTCGCGGATTCATGGCGGCTGGAGCGCCGCTTCAAGCCGAACATGAGTGAGGCGACACGATCGCGTAAACTCAAAGGCTGGTCGCAGGCGGTGAAGGGATTGCTGGCGAGCGATCCCGGGTAATCAGTTCGGAATCACTTCGACGCGCGGCTTCGCGTTCATACGCATATGCATCGCGCAGCCGCAACCCGGCGGATGTTGTGCGAGCGGAAGCTTTGAGACATCGCTGTTCGGTGCAAGGTCTGGTGTCGGATCGCTCGAGGGAATGTAATTCAGCACGGGCGCCAGCCAGCGTTCGGTTTCCTCAACGGTGTAACCTTTGCGCTCGGCGTAGTCTTCGACCTGATCGCGTTCGACCTTGCCGACGCCGAAGTAGGCGCTCTCCGGATGGCTGAAATAAAGTCCAGACACCGACGAGCCCGGCCACATCGCCAGACTCTCTGTCAGAGTCACGCCCGCGTTGCGTTCAGCATCGAGCAGTTTAAAGATGGTGGTCTTCTCGGTGTGATCGGGCTGTGCAGGATATCCGGGTGCGGGACGAATGCCCTGATATTTTTCCAGGATCAGATCGTCCGGCGGAATGTTTTCGTCCGGCGCGTAACCCCAAAGTTCCTTGCGCACGCGCTCATGCATCCGCTCGGCGAATGCTTCGGCGAGACGATCCGCGAGTGCCTTACAAAGAATTGAGGAATAATCGTCGTTCGCGTTCTTGAAGCGATCCGCGATCACATCCTCGCCGATCCCGGCCGTGACGACGAACGCGCCGATATAATCCTGCACACCGCTCGATTGAGGTGCGATGAAATCCGACAACGCCGCGTTGTGGCGGCCTTCGCGCTTTTCAAGTTGTTGACGAAGTGTGTGCAGCGTGGCAAGCGGCTTTGAGCGTGCCTCGTCGCTGAAAAGCGCAATGTCGTCGCCAACAGAATTTGCAGGCCAGAAGCCGACAGTGGCATTCGCCGTAAACCACTTCTCCTTCACGATGGTGTCCAGCATCTTCCGCGCGTCATTGTAAAGAGACGTCGCGGCTTCGCCGACTTTCGGATCGCTCAGAATCGCGGGGTAACGCCCGGTCAACTCCCACGCCTGAAAGAACGGCGTCCAGTCGATGTATTTGACGAGTTCGTCTATGGCGTATGCGTTGAATGATTTTACGCCGACGAACGACGGCTTAGTGGGTTTGGTCTTGGCCCAGTCGATCTTTAACGCATTGGCGCGCGCGGCCTCTAGCGTTTGGCGTTTTTTGTTTTGCTGCGCCTTGAAATGCGCTTCGGAAATCTTGGCGTAATCGGCGCGCACCTCGCGGACATATTCCTCGCGTCGTTCGGGCGACAGCAAGGCTGAGGCAACACCGACGGCGCGACTGGCGTCATTCACATGCACGACCGCGCCGCGCGTGTAGCGCGGGTCGACCTTCACGGCGGTATGCACGCGGCTCGTCGTTGCGCCGCCTATCATCAGCGGAAGATCGAAACCTTGCCGCTCCATTTCGGAGGCGACGAACACCATTTCGTCGAGTGACGGTGTAATCAGGCCGGAGAGGCCTATGATGTCGGCACCTTCGGCCTTCGCGGTTTCGAGAATTTTTGCAGCCGGTACCATCACGCCGAGATCGATGACCTCGAAGTTGTTACATTGCAGAACGATGCCGACGATGTTCTTGCCGATGTCGTGGACATCGCCTTTCACCGTGGCCATCACGATCTTGCCGGCGGAATTGCGTCCATCGCCCACAATGCCTGCGGCGAGATTGTCGGCTTTTTCTTTTTCCATGAACGGCATGAGATAGGCGACCGCCTGCTTCATGACGCGAGCGGATTTGACGACCTGCAGCAAAAACATTTTACCCGCGCCGAACAGATCGCCGACGACGTTCATACCGGCCATCAGCGGGCCTTCGATGACATGCAGCGGACGCTCGACCGTGAGGCGTGCAGCTTCCGTGTCGGCATCGATAAATTCTGTGATGCCGTTCACCAGCGCATGACTGAGCCGTTTCTCGACCGGCCATTCGCGCCAGGCGAGATCCTGTTCCTTGGTTTGCGTTTCCTTGCCGCGGAATTTTTCGGCGAGTTGCAACAGCCGCTCGGATGCACCGGGATCGCGATTGAGAATGACGTCTTCGCAAACCTGACGAAGCTCTGGATCGATGTCGTCGTAGATCACCATCTGTCCGGCATTGACGATGCCCATGTCCATGCCGGCTTTGATGGCGTGATACAGGAACACCGAATGCATCGCCTCGCGCACCGGCTCGTTGCCGCGGAACGAGAACGACAGGTTCGAGACGCCGCCGGAAATATGCGCGTGCGGAAGATTTTGACGAATCCAGCGTGTCGCTTCGATGAAATCGACGCCGTAATTGTTGTGTTCTTCCAAGCCCGTTGCGATTGCGAAAATGTTCGGATCGAAGATGATGTCCTGCGGTGGGAAATTCAGCTTTGTGGTGAGGAGGTCATAGGCGCGTTTGCAGATTTCGGTCTTGCGCGCAAACGTATCGGCTTGCCCCACTTCGTCGAACGCCATCACGACGACAGCAGCGCCATGACGCCGCGCGATGGTTGCCTCGTGGAGAAACTTTTCCTCACCTTCCTTCATCGAAATCGAATTGACGATGGGCTTGCCCTGAACGCATTTGAGGCCGGCCTCAATCACGTCGAATTTCGAGGAATCGACCATGACCGGCACGCGGGCGATGTCAGGCTCGGATGCGACAAGGTGAAGAAACTCGATCATCGCCTGTTTGGAATCGAGCAGGCCCTCATCCATGTTTATGTCAATGACCTGCGCGCCGTTCTCGACCTGATCGCGTGCAACCTGGAGGGCGGCCGTGAAGTCACCGTTCTTGATCAGCTTTCTGAATCGCGCCGAACCCGTGACGTTGGTGCGTTCGCCCACATTAACGAAGGGAATATCGGCGGTGAGGACGAATGGCTCCAAACCTGACAGGCGCAGACGCGGTGCGCGGTTTATACGGTGAGCATGCTTCTGCGATGGCGGCGATGTGATCCGGCGTCGTGCCGCAGCAGCCGCCGACCACGTTGACGAGGCCTGCCCGCGCGAATTCGCCGACGAGCTTTGCCATATATTCGGGGGACTCGTCGTATTGTCCGAATTCGTTCGGCAGTCCGGCGTTCGGGTAGGCGCAAACAAGCGTATCCGCGACCCGGCCGATGTCGGCGATATGCGCGCGCAGATCTTCCGCGCCGAGCGCGCAGTTGAAACCGACGGTGATCGGATCGGCGTGCTGCACCGAATACCAGAATGCTTCCGGCAACTGCCCCGATAGCAGGCGTCCCGATTTATCCGTGATGGTGCCGGAAATCATCACCGGCACATGAATGCCGCGCGCTTCGGAAATTTCCGCAATCGCGTAGAGTGCCGCCTTTGCGTTGAGTGTGTCGAAAATGGTTTCGACAAGCAGCAAGTCTGCGCCGCCATCCAGAAGCCCGTTGATCTGCTCGCCATAGGCAATGCGCAGATCGTCAAACGTCACCGCGCGGAAGCCCGGGTTGGATACGTCAGGCGAAATCGAGGCGGTGCGGTTAGTCGGGCCGAGTGCACCTGCAACGAATCGCGGCTTGCCGTCGTGCGCGGTCGCACGCTTGGCGGCGTTTCGTGCGAGCTTTGCGCCTTCGAGATTCATCTCATACGCAATGGTCGTGAGATCATAATCGGCCTGAGCAATCGAGGTCGACGAGAATGTGTTGGTCGCAACAATGTCTGCGCCCGCCTTCAGATATTCGAAGTGGATGTCCTCGATGGCCTGCGGTTGCGTCAGGATCAGCAGATCGTTGTTGCCGCGCAGGTCGCGATGGAAATCCTTGAAGCGTTCGCCGCGAAACGCCGCCTCGTCATATTCGAGGGCCTGAATCATAGTCCCCATCGCGCCGTCGAGCACGAGGATACGCTCGCGCGCCAGCGCGCGGAATTGGTCGGCTGCGGCTGAAGTCTTTTTCGTCACGGCGTCACGCGGCTTTCTGCGCACCGTTTGGGCGAATACCCAACAGGTGGCTGATGGCGAACACGAGACGGTTCATGGTGTAGAAATGAAAATTCTCGACGCCGTGCTTGAACAGTTTTTGCACCTGTCCGGCCGCAACGGCGGCAGCGACCAGTTTGCGCGTGTCAGCATCGTCGTCGAGCCCGTCGAATTTTTCGGCGAGCCATGACGGCACCGTCGTTCCCGCGCGGGTCACGAAGTTGCGGGCCTGCTTGAAATTGTGCATCGGCATAATGCCAGGCACCACCGGGATCGTGATGCCGCGCGCTAGGACGCGATCGAGGTAACGAAAATACAGATCGTTATCGAAGAATACTTGCGTTATGGCGCGCGTGGCGCCGGCATCGACTTTTGCCTTCAGCGCATCGATGTCGGCATCGAGGCTGGGGCTCTCGGGATGCTTTTCCGGATAGGCCGACACGGTGACGTCGATGTCGGGATATTTTTTCCTGATGCTGGCGACGAGATCGGCGGAGGTCTGATAGCCATCGGGATGCGCGACGTAAGAAGTACCGATGCCGGTTGTTGGATCGCCGCGCAATGCAACGATGTGACGAACGCCGACATCGTGATAACGCGCAACGACGTCATCGATATCCGCGCGCGAAGCGTTCACGCAAGTGAGATGCGCGGCCGGCGTCAACTCCGTCTCGGACAAAATGCGCGCGATGGTCGAATGAGTGCGCTCGCGAGTCGATCCGCCCGCGCCGTAAGTGACCGAGACAAAATTCGGCGTCAGCGGTGCGAGACGCGTGATGGTGTCCCAGAGATTGCGCTCCATCTCCTCCGTCTTCGGTGGGAAAAATTCGAACGAAATCGCCGGACGCTTCGCGGGCTCGGACTTCGGTGGGGCGGATGTCTCACTGGCCTTTCCGTCTTAAAATAAGCGAAAGAGGGTCCCTGAAACAGCCCAACAGGCTCCAAAAACAGTGGGATTTAGCCCAATAATGCCAGAAAATCTGTCTTCCATTGGCGTTCGTAGGGAAATTTAGCGGACAATGTTACGATAAAACCCCTCGAATATGATCATTTCCCTGAAAACGCATGTTGGGCAATTTATTATTTATAATAGAATAAACGAATGATTGCCCACTGACGCCATAATTGGCCGCTGGGGTGGCATGCCGCAAGGGGCTTTGTCCGCACCGATCCGAGCCACTAGCTTGGCTCTATGACCCCCTTATCCGTTCTCGATCTCTCCGTCGTCACCACTGGCACCAAGCCGGCACAGGCACTGCGCAACAGCATCGATTTGGCGCAGCATGCCGACCGGCTTGGCTATGTGCGCTACTGGCTGGCCGAGCATCACAACCTCTCATCGGTCGCGAGTCCGTCGCCCGACATCATGATTGGGCAGATCGCAGCCGTGACGACAAACATCCGCGTCGGATCAGGCGGCGTGATGCTGCCGAACCACGCGCCGCTCATCGTTGCGGAGCGATTCAAAATGCTCGAAGCACTGTTTCCCGGCCGCATCGATTTGGGGCTTGGCCGCGCGCCCGGTACCGATCATGCGACGGCGCATGCGCTGCGCCGCAGACTAGACGGCCGCGAGGGTGATGATTTCCTCGAGCGCCTGCATGAACTGACATTGTGGGAGACGCGCGAATTTCCCGAGGGACACCCGTACAACAGCGTTGTCGCAATGCCGGACGATGTGCCGCTTCCGCCGATCTGGCTGCTTGGATCGAGCGACTACAGCGCGCAATTGTCCGCGCAAGTCGGAATGGGATTTGCGTTCGCGCATCATTTCGCTTCGCACGACGCGGTTGAGGCGATGACGCACTATCACGAGCACTTCAAGCCTTCGCGCTGGCGCGATACGCCGCACGGTATTTTGGCTATCGCTGTCGTGATGGCGGCGACCGATGAGGAGGCCGAAAAACTTGCCTCGTCGATGGATCTCAATCGCCTGCGCCGCGACCGCGGACAATATCTGCCGCTGCCGAGCGTCGAGGAAGCACAGGCCTATCCTTATTCCGACGCCGAACGTGCCAGCATCGCGCGCAACCGCTCGCGGCTGTTTGTCGGAAGTCCGCAGACCGTGATGCAGAAGATTTCACCGATGATCGTGGCAAGCAAAGCGGACGAAGTGATGGTGATTACCGCGACTTACGATCACGGCGCGCGGAAGCAATCCTACAGCCTGCTGGCGGATGTGTTCGGCATCGGCAAACAGAAAGCGGCCTGATTTCAGGCGTTATTCGGCTTTTTCGCTGAACGCGACGCGAAATGGATGCGCCGGATAAACGCCGACGATGCGCAATTCCTTCGAGAAAAATTTCAGTTCTTCAAGCGCAAATGCGAGATTCTTGTCGTCCGGATGGCCGTCGACATCGGCGTAGAATTGCGTAGCGAAGAAATTACCCTCGACCATGTAGCTCTCAAGCTTGGTCATGTTGACCCCGTTGGTGGCGAAGCCGCCCATCGCCTTGTAGAGCGCGGCGGGAAGGTTGCGCACGCGGAAAACAAAACTCGTCACCAGTGGGCCGGAGCCCTGTTTGGCCCAGCTTTCATGTCGCGACAGAAGAACGAAGCGCGTGGTGTTGTGGGTTTCGTCATCAATATCCTCGGAGAGAATATCGAGGCCATAAATTTCTGCAGCCAGCCGCGACGCAATTGGCGTGTTTTGTCGCCGCTCTCTGCAACAATGCGCGCTGAGCCCGCTGTGTCTCCGGCAACGATAGGCTTGATTTTCAGCTTGCGGATAATGTTGCGGCATTGCCCAAGCGCGTGAACGTGGCTCTCGACAGTTTTGATGTCCGAGAGTTTCGCGCCGCGCGGCGCCATCAGTTGATGTCTTATAGGCAGGAACCATTCGCCGACGATGAACAATCCCGACTGCGGCAAGAGGTGATGAATGTCCGCAACACGGCCGGCGACCGAGTTCTCGATCGGGATCATGCCCAGCTCAGCTTCGCCCGACGAGATTGCCGCAAGAGCGTCCTCAAAAGTCGGGCAAGGCAAAGGCGTCGCGTCGCGGTAGGCTTCCAGAATCGCGATGTGCGAGTTCGCGCCGGGTTCGCCCTGAAATGCGATTTTCATCGTTTTGGTCATGATCGCTTTCCTGCCAGAATCTGGCGCGCGGTCTCGAGATCATGTGGCGTATCGACGCCCAGCGGCACGCTGTCAACCACCGTCACGTCGATCCGCATCCCCGCCTCGAGCGCGCGCAACTGTTCGAGCTTTTCGCGCAACTCCAGCGGCGAGGGCGGCAGGGCCACAAACCGGGCAAGGGCATCGCGGCGATAGGCGTACAGCCCGATATGATGATAGCGCGGCCCATCACCCGACGGTGCCGTTGCACGCGTAAAGTAAAGCGCACGCAACCGCGTTGGGCTCACCGAAGAGCCTACGACTTTGACGACGTTGGGATTGGCGTGTTCGTCGGGTTTTGTGATGACGGCGGCAAGCGTGGCGATATCAACAGCCGGATCGTCGAGGGGCCCGAGCACCGCGCGAATATCTGCCGGCGCAATGGTCGGCAAATCGCCCTGCACATTGATGATGGTATCGATCTGGTGCGACGGATCGAGCGCATCAAGGGCTTCATGGATGCGATCCGAACCGGATGGATGATCGGCGCGCGTCATAATGGCGTCGCCTCCAAGCGCCTTGACGGCATGGGCTATTTCCGGCGCGTCGGTCGCGATCACGACGCGACCGATCCGGGCTTCCTCCGCGCGACGCAGGACGTGAACGATCATCGGCAGACCCACGATGTCGAGCAGAAATCAGCACCAAGGTACGGTCGTTTGGCATTGGCAATGGATGGCTCGCACAGCCAAAATGATGAGGAAATGACTGGTGTTTTCAAGGGGTCGCGCGTTTATACGGGTTGCCAGATGGCAGGCAAGGCGTTATCTCGATCCGGCTAACGGTATTGCGGCGCACGCTGATGCCGGCAGCACAATCAAGGCCGAAAAATCGGCCTGCCAACGACATTCCGGTCCGGGGCCTGCTCGAAAATGGACTCCTTCGAACTCAACAAGATTATGGGCGCCATTCTCGGCACCTGTCTCGTCCTTCTCGTGACGAACTTTACCGCCAACGCTATCTTCTCTCCGATCAAGGCCGAAAAGCCCGGCTTCGAGATAGCCGTGAAGGAAGCCGAAAGCGCAGGTAAAGACGCTGCTGCTGCGGCTCCATCCGAACCGATCGAGAAATTGCTGCAGACGGCGTCTGTCGAAAAGGGCGCGTCTGCCGCGAAGAAGTGCGGCGCATGCCATAGCTTCGAGAAGGGCGGCCCGAACAAGGTCGGCCCGAATCTTTATGGCACGCTCAACGAGCCAAAGGGTGAAGGTAAGAACGGCTTCAACTTCTCGGCAGCTATGAAGGCCAAAGGCGGCAAGTGGACTTATGATGACTTGAACAAGTTCATCGCAAATCCGAAGGGCTTTGTTCCAGGCACCGCGATGGGCTTTGCAGGTATTGCGAAGGACAGTGAGCGCGCCGACGTGATCGCTTATCTGCGTACGTTGGCTGACACACCGGCCCCGCTGCCGACGGCGAGCAAATAACGCAGGGCAAGTAACAGAGATTTAATGCGATGACGGCCGGGCTTGCCCGGCCGTTTTTGTTCCCTTCACTGCTGCGTAATTGGGACGTTTGGCCGCGAACGAGACGCTGCGACAGGCTGGTGTCGTATCCAAAAACCGACATAATCCCTGCCGACCCTGATTGCGGTTTACGGCCTCGCCGAAGCGATCATTTGAACATCGACAGGATTTTACTTTGTCCCTTTCCCGGCGTCGCCTTCTTCAACACGGAGCGATCCTCGCAGCCGCGCCCGCATTGAGCGCCGCCACTGGACGATCGGTTGTCGATTTGGCCAATGCTGCCAATCCAAAAGCAGACGCACCTTGGCGTCATGCGCTCTCGCTTTTCGGCGACATCAAATATCCAGCCGACTTCAAGCGATTCGACTACGTCAATCCGGATGCGCCGAAGGGCGGCGTTGCGCGCCAGATTTCCATTGGCACGTTCGATAATTTCAATCTCGCCGTTGCCGGCGTGAAAGGCACCATCGCCCCAGCAGTCGGGCTTATCTATGAGACGTTGATGACGAGGTCGCTCGACGAGGCGACGACGCAGTATGGGCTTCTGGCCGAATCGGCGTCGTACCCCGACGATCATTCATGGGTGGTCTATCGGTTGCGCAAGGATGCGAAATGGCACGACGGAAAACCGATCACGCCTGACGACGTCATGTTCTCGATGAATTCGCTCAAGCGCTACAGCCCGATGTATTCATCGTATTACAAACATGTCGTCGCGATGGAAAAGATCGGACCGCATGAGGTCAAATTTCTTTTCGACGCACCGGGCAATCGCGAATTGCCGACCATTGTCGGCGAATTGACGGTGCTGCCGAAACATTGGTGGGAAGCCAAGGATTCCGCGGGCCGCAAGCGCGACATCGGCGCGACGACGCTAGAGAAGCCGCTTGGGTCCGGGCCGTATGCGATTAAGGATTTCGTCGCAGGCCGCTCGGTGACACTTGAGCGCGTCAAGAAATACTGGGGCGAGAAAACGCCGACACGCATCGGCCAGAACAATTTCGACGAACTTCGTTATGAGTTTTTCCGCGACACCACCGTGTCGCTCGAAGCCTTCAAGGCGGACCAAGCTGATTGGACAATTGAGACGTCAGCGAAAAGCTGGGCGACCGCTTACGATTTCCCGGCCGTCACTGAAAAACGGGTCGTACTTGAGGAATTCCCGATCAACGATTCCGGCCGGATGCAAGGTTTCGCCTTTAACATTCGCCGCCCGTTATTCGAAGACAAGCGAGTGCGTCGCGCGTTCAACTATGCCTTCGATTTCGAGGAAATGAACAAGCAATTGTTCTATGGGCAATACAAGCGCGTAGGCAGCTATTTCGAGGGGACCGAACTGGCGAGCTCAGGAATTCCTGTCGGTAAGGAATTCGAAATTCTCAAGGAAATCTACGAGGACATTCCGCCGGAAGTGATTGCCAGGCCAGAAGTGATTGCCAGGCCATACGAGAACCCCATTGGGGGCGATCCGGAAAAGGTGCGGGAGAATCTTCGTCAGGCCACGCGATTGCTGAAAGAAGCGGGATACGAAATCAAGGATCAGAAGCTGGTCGACAAGGACGGCAAGCAGGTGTCGGTCGAGTTTTTGATCGACAGCCCGCCGTCCGAGCGCATCGTGCTGTTCTACAAACCGTCGCTCGCCCGCCTTGGCATCGACGTAACAGTCCGAACCGTCGATACCGCGCAATATCAGAACCGTCTCCGCAATTTCGACTATGACATCATTACAGACGTGTGGGGCCAGTCGCTTTCACCGGGTAACGAGCAGCGTGATTTCTGGGGAACACACGCGGCGGACATACCGGGATCACGAAACACCATCGGCATCAAAAATCCGATCGTGGACAAACTGATCGACAAAATCATTTTTGCGAAAGACCGTGCGACTCTCGTCGCCGCAACCAAGGCGCTCGATCGCATTTTGCTTTGGCATTATTATGTGGTTCCGCAATTCACATATGGCTTCTCGCGTTACGCACGCTGGGATCGCTTCAGTCATGCGCCATTGCCAAAATACGGGCGATCCGGCCTTCCGGCGTTGTGGTGGTTTGACAAGCAGAAGGCCGATAAGATCGGAAAGCGTTCTTGAAGGGTGTCACGCGACGCCGCGTTCTTGTTCTTGGTTCTGCAGCGCTTGCTGCGGCACATCCCCGTCTTGCGCAAGCGCAGGTCGGCGCTGACGCCGATTCTCACGGCATGTCTGCCTTCGGCGATCTGAAATATCCCTCCAACTTCAAAAATTTTGACTACGTCAACGTCAGCGCGCCGAAGGGTGGCACGTTCTCGACGATCCCGTCCGGCCGTTCCTACAATCAGTCGTTTACGACTTTCAACTCCCTGAACAGCTTCATCCTCAAAGGCGACGGTGCCGCCGGCATGGAGCAGACTTTTGCATCCTTGATGGTCCGTGCCGGCGATGAACCCGACGCGATGTATGGGCTGGTCGCGCGCTCGGTCAAGATATCGTCCGACAAGCTGACCTATCGGTTTACGTTGCGTGCCGAGGCGCGCTTTCACAACGGCAGCAAACTCTCCGCACTGGATGTCGCGTTCTCGATAAATGTCCTCAAGGAAAAGGGGCATCCAATCATCCGGCAGCAGCTGCGCGATATGACAAAAGCTGAAGCCGCTGGAGACGGAACACTGATTGTCTCCTTTGCGCCAAAACGAGGTCGCGACGTGCCTTTATATGTCGCGGGCCTGCCGATTTTCTCGAAAGCCTATTACGCCAATCGCGTGTTCGATGAATCCACACTCGATATTCCGCTTGGCTCTGGCCCCTACAAAGTCGCGCGTTTGGAGCCCGGGCGCTACATCGAGTTCGAGCGCGTCAAGGATTGGTGGGCGAAAGATCTTCCCGTGACGCGCGGCGCATTCAACTTCGATGCGGTGCGCTACGAGTTTTATCGCGACCGCGATGTGGCGTTCGAGGGGTTCACCGGTCGCAACTATCTCTATCGCGAAGAATTCACGGCGCGGATATGGAACACGCGATACGATTTTCCGGCTGTCAAGGACGGTCGCGTGCTGCGCGAGACGCTGCCCGATGAAACGCCGTCGGGCGCGCAGGGATGGTTCATAAACACGCGGCGCGAACAGTTCAGGGATTCGCGTGTGCGAGAAGCGTTGACGCAGGCGTTCGATTTCGAATGGACCAACAAGGCGATCATGTACGACGCGTATGCGCGTACGCATTCACCGTTTCAGAACTCCGATCTGATGGCGAACGGTCCGCCGCCGCCGGAAGAGCTTGCGCTGATCGAGCCGTTTCGCGGGCAACTCCCGGATGAAGTATTCGGTGCTCCTTACGTGCCGCCAATTTCCGATGGTTCTGGGCAGGACCGCACTCTATTGCGCAGGGCCTCGCAATTGCTGCTAGATGCCGGATGCCAAATCAAGGACGGCAAACGTCGCCTGCCGAACGGCAATCCGTTTACCATCGAGTTTCTGAACTACGAGCCTTCGTTGCAACCGCATCATGCACCCTACATCAAGAACCTTGCGACTCTTGGGATCGATGCGAGCTTTCGTCTGGTCGATCCGGTACAGTATCGTGCAAGGCTCGATGACTTCGACTTCGATATGACGATCGAGCGTTTCAGCATGGCCTCAACGCCGGGCGATGCGTTGCGCACGTTTTTCTCGTCGCAGGCGGCGGGCATTAAGGGTTCACAAAATCTGGCAGGTATCGCCAGTCCCGCGCTGGATGGGCTGATCGAAAAGATTATTGCGGCCGACGATCGTAACGAATTGCGGATCGCATGCCGTGCCTTCGATCGCGTGTTTCGGGCTGGACGCTACTGGGTGCCGCAATGGTATTCATCGCGTCATCGCGTTGCCTATTGGGATGTCTTCGCGCATGCTCAGAAAATTCCGCGATATGCGGGCGGGGTCGGCGCGCCGGAACTTTGGTGGTTCGACGAAGCCAAGGCCAAAAAACCTGAGCAGACCAGGCCTGAACAATCTAAGCCTGAACAATCCAAGCCCGAACAGGCAAAGTAAGTCATGAGCGCGTATATCGCCCGTCGCATCCTTCTGATGTTTCCCACATTGCTGGGAATTCTGTTCGTGTCGTTCGTGGTGGTGCAATTCGCGCCTGGCGGGCCAGTCGAGCGTGTGATCGCGCAATTGTCCGGTACCGACACCGGCGCGAGTTCGCGTATCTCGGGTTCATCAGGCGGCGACTTCGCAGCGCGCCCTCAAGCAGGTGCATCGGCTGACGCGGTATCGTCGAAGTATCGGGGCGCACAGGGTCTCGATCCGGATTTCGTCAAAAGCCTCGAAAAGCAGTTCGGCTTCGACAAGCCCGCGCCTGAGCGATTTCTGCTGATGTTGTGGAATTTCTCCCGCTTCGATTTCGGCAAGAGTTATTTTCGCGATGTCAGCGTGATACAGCTTATCAAGGAGAAGCTTCCGGTCTCGATGTCGCTTGGCATCTGGATGACGCTGCTGACTTATCTGATTTCAATTCCGCTCGGCATTCGCAAGGCGATCAAGGATGGATCGCGTTTCGATACGTGGACTTCGGGCATCATCATCATCGGCTTTGCGATTCCCGGGTTTCTGTTTGCGATCCTGCTTATCATTCTCTTCGCGGGCGGGTCGTTCTTCGATATTTTCCCCCTGCGAGGTCTGACGTCCGACAACTGGTCGCAGTTTCCCTGGTATCAGAAAGTCACCGATTATTTTTGGCATCTAGCGCTGCCGCTGGTCTCAATGGCTCTCGGCGCGTTTGCGACCATGACGCTATTGACGAAGAATTCTTTTCTCGACGAAATCCGCAAGCAATATGTCATGACGGCGCGTGCCAAGGGCTGCAGCGAGTGGCAGGTACTTTATCTGCATATTTTCCGCAACGCGATGCTGATCGTGATCGCGGGATTTCCGAGCGCGTTCATTCATGCATTCTTTTCGGGCTCACTGCTGATCGAAACCATCTTCTCGCTCGACGGCCTCGGTCTTCTTGGCTTTGAAAGCGTCCTCAACCGCGACTATCCGGTCGTGTTCGGTACGTTGTTCATCTTCTCGCTCGTCGGTCTCGTTGTGAATCTGATTTCCGATTTGGCCTATATGTGGATCGACCCGCGTATCGATTTCGAGGCGCGGGACGTATGACCGATACCGCGACCGTTCCCGTCGAGACGACCGCGCAATCGCCGCTCGGAGAGGCCGTGCCGCCATCGCGGCGCCCGCTTACGCCATCGCCGCTCAACCAGCGCCGCTGGAAGAATTTTAAATCCAACCGTCGCGGCTACTGGTCGTTCTGGATTTTTACGGTGCTGTTCTTCGTCTCGCTATTTGCCGAATTGATAGCGAACGATCGCCCGTTCCTGATCAAATTCGACGGCAAGCTATATTTTCCGGCTTTCATCAATTATTCCGAAACGACGTTTGGCGGCGATTTCGAAACCTCGGCTGACTACCGCGATCCCTATCTGCAAAAACTGATTGCGGAAAAGGGCGGCACCATCGTCTGGCCATTCATCCGCTATTCTTACGACACGCATAATCTCGATCTGCCGACGCCAGCGCCTTCGAAGCCGACATGGATGCTGAGCGAGGCGCAGTGCAAGCCCGTGGTCGAGAAGAAGAATCTCAAGGGTTGCCGCGATCTTGAATACAATTGGCTCGGCACCGACGATCAGGGCCGCGATGTTGTCGCGCGGGTGATTTACGGTTTCCGCATCTCGGTCCTGTTCGGATTAGCGTTGACCATCATATCATCGGTCATTGGTATCGCAGCGGGTGGCGTGCAAGGATATTTTGGCGGCTGGGTCGATCTCGGCTTTCAGCGATTCATCGAGGTGTGGACGGCGATTCCATCGCTTTATCTGCTGTTGATCCTATCATCGGTGTTGGTGCCAGGGTTCTTCGTACTGTTGGGAATCCTGCTTCTGTTCTCGTGGGTGTCGCTGGTAGGTCTGGTGCGTGCGGAATTCCTGCGCGGACGCAATTTCGAATACATCATGGCCGCGCGTGCGCTTGGTGTCTCGAATAAGACCATCATGGTCCGTCACCTGTTGCCGAATGCCATGGTTGCAACGATGACGTTTCTGCCGTTCATCGTCTCATCATCGGTGATGACACTCACCGCGCTGGATTTTCTCGGATTCGGCCTGCCGCCCGGTTCCCCATCTTTGGGAGAATTATTGTCGCAAGGCAAATCGAACGTGCAGGCGCCGTGGCTTGGCTTTACGGGATTTTTCTCAGTTGCGATCATGTTGTCGCTTTTGATCTTCATCGGTGAAGGCGTGCGGGACGCGTTCGATCCGCGCAAGACGTTTAGATAGGGATTTGCAGGTAGTCGGCATGGACGCAATCAATCAGCCCCTGCTCGATGTCGCCGATCTTTCGGTCGCGTTCCGTACGGCCGGCGGCGAGGTGCTGGCGGTGGACAAGATTTCGTTTTCGATCAGTCGCGGCGAATGCGTCGCGTTGGTTGGCGAATCCGGGTCAGGAAAATCCGTCAGCGCGCTTTCCGTGCTGAAGTTGCTGCCCTATCCCACGGCGAGCCATCCATCAGGCAGCATCCGTTTCAAGGGCCGTGAATTGCTGGACATGACCGAGAACGACATCCGCTCGATCCGCGGCAACGATATCTCGATCATCTTCCAGGAACCGATGACGTCGCTAAACCCGCTGCACACCATAGAGGCGCAGATCGGCGAGGTCATTTTCTTGCACAGTGGCGTTCGTGGTGCGCAGGCGCGCGCGCGAACGCTCGAACTTTTGACGCAGGTTGGAATTCCAGAGCCGGAAACGCGCCTGCAAAGTTATCCGCATCAATTGTCCGGCGGGCAACGCCAGCGGGTGATGATCGCAATGGCGCTGGCAAACGAGCCGGATCTGTTGATCGCCGACGAGCCGACGACGGCGCTCGATGTGACAGTGCAGGCACAAATCCTGAAACTGCTTGCGGACATTCGCGCGCGGCTCGGAATGAGCATGTTGTTTATCACCCATGATCTAGGAATCGTGCGGCGCATCGCCGATGTTGTCTGTGTTATGAACAACGGCAAAATTGTAGAGCAGGGCCCGGTCGAACAGGTTTTTACTGCGGCAAAGCATCCCTACACGAAGGCACTTCTTGCCGCCGAGCCGAAGCCTGATCCTGCGCCGCCGCGTCCGAACGAGCCGGTCGTAATGTCATCGGACGATCTGAAGGTGTGGTTTCCGATCAAGCGCGGGCTTCTGCGCAAGACCGTCGGCCACATCAAGGCGGTCGACGGCGTAAGTGTATCGGTGCGTAAAGGTGAGACACTCGGCGTGGTCGGAGAATCCGGGTCCGGAAAGACGACTTTGGGGCTCGCGCTACTAAGACTGATATCTTCTAATGGCCCGATCGTCTTTCTCGGCAAGAATGTTCAGGGATTGGGCTTCAAGCAGATGCGGCCATTCCGGCACGATATGCAGATCGTGTTTCAGGATCCTTACGGTGCTTTAAGCCCACGCATGTCGGTTGGCGATATCGTCGCGGAGGGTCTTGGCGTGCATCAGCCGCAGCTCTCCAGAGACGAGCGTGAGGCGCGCGTCGTCAAGGCGCTCAAGGAAGTGGGTCTTGATCCTTCGACGCGTTTTCGTTATCCGCACGAATTCTCCGGCGGCCAGCGCCAGCGCATTTCCATCGCGCGCGCGGTCGTGCTTGAACCGAATTTTGTGGTGCTGGACGAGCCGACCAGTGCACTCGACATGCTGTTTCAGGCGCAGATGGTTGACCTGTTGCGTGAATTGCAACGCCGGCTCGATCTCACCTATATGTTCATCTCGCACGATTTGCGCGTGGTCGCATCGCTGGCGAGCAATTTGATTGTCATGCGGCACGGCAAAGTCGTGGAGCAGGGTATCGCGGCGGAACTCTTCAAAAATCCAAAGACTGATTACACGCGGGCCTTGTTTGCGGCTGCGTTCAATATTGAAGCCGCTCCGCTTCCGTCAGCCGAGTCGTAATTATCTAAATCGTTTGATGGACTTAATTTCGCTTCCCGCCGCCTTGATGCGGGCAATGGCCGCATGGGCTTCCTCAGTAGCGGTCGCCATGTGGTAAGCGTTGGCGTGGACGATCACGTCGCTATCGCGAGCGATTGCAACGTGACCTTTCCAGAAAATCAGATCGCCGCGCTGAAGTTTGCTCCACTGCGCTGAAGCAAGCGAAACGCCAAGAGCGGCTTCCTGCATGTCGCTGTCTCGCGGCGCGTTCACGCCAGCAGCGGCGAGAGAAATTTGCACCAGACCCGAACAATCGATGCCGAGACTGGACTTGCCTCCCCAGAGATACGGTGTGCCAACAAATCGTTCGGCAACACTTACAAAATCATTCTCACATGCGTTAAGCGCGGCGACATGCTGCAACGGTAGATAATGCCGCTGACTGGTAACGGCAAACTCGCGTTCTGCTTTGACAATGTCAATTGTGGCTCCGAGAGGCAGGCCCTCCACAGGCGGCAGTTTGATCGACGGTCCCGGAAACGCGAATGTCCGTAGCGCCGTAATTTTGTGGTTTGGCTTTCCGCGCGGCAGAACCAGCGCGGCATCCGGCATCCATCCCACATAACCGTCGGATTTGAGTTGCCCCCACGCCCAGCCTTCGCCGTCGCGATCATAGATCGTTACGCGCTCGCCCTTGAGCGCTTCGGTTTCCAGCGGCGCATCATGCGATGGAGAATGGCGAACCGGCGCGATTGGGTCGAGCACTTCATACTCGACACCCTCAACAAAGCGTTCCGCCTGCACCTTGCCTTCGAGGTGTTTCGCGGCCAAATCCGGTCGCGCGGGAGTCAGCCTTTGATCCAATCTTTGGTCAGCCATAACGCGTGCTCAAAAGTTTGTAGATAGCACGTGCAGCCTGACATTCACCGCCCTCCGGCCGCGCCGGCCTTGCCGTTGGGGTCCAGCCATAAATATCGACATGCAGCCAGGATTTTGCGTGTTCGACGAAACGCTGCAGAAAAAGAGCGCAGGTGACTGAACCGGCAAATGCGCCGGACGGTGCATTGTTCAGATTGGCGATTTTTGATTCTAGCCAAGAATCGTATGGCGGCCATAGCGGCATACGCCACAGCGGGTCGTTCTCGCTGCGCGCACACCTATCAACATCGGCGGCGAGTCTGTCGTCATTGGTGTAGAACGGTGGCAGGTCCGGACCGAGCGCGACACGTGCCGCACCTGTCAGCGTGCCGAGATCGACAAGCAGGTCTGGCTTTTCTTCATCGGCAAGCGCCAGCGCGTCGGCCAGCACCAGTCGTCCTTCGGCGTCAGTGTTGCCGATCTCGACTGTGATGCCCTTGCGTGATGGAAAAATATCGAGCGGCCGGAATGCGTTTCCGGCGACAGCGTTTTCGACGGCAGGAATCAGCACGCGCAGCCGGACTTTTAGTTTCGCGTCCATAATCATATGCGCCAACGCCAGCACGGTGGCCGCGCCACCCATATCCTTCTTCATAATAAGCATGCCGCTCGACGGTTTCAGATCGAGGCCGCCGGTATCGAAGCATACGCCTTTGCCGACCAGCGTGACTTTCGGATGCGAAGGGTTACCCCATGTGAAATCGATCAAGCGCGGCGCGCGGGTCGATGCGCGGCCTACCGCATGAATCAACGGAAAGTTTTTCGCGATCAGGTCGTCACCAACCACGCAGGAATACCTCGCACCAAATTTGTCCGCGAGTGCCTTCGCGGCTTCTGCAAGTTCGTCAGGTCCCATGTCGTTAGCTGGCGTGTTGATAAGATCGCGTGCCATCGTTGCGGCCTCGGCCATGCGCGTAATCTCATGCATATCGACGCCATCCGGCGGCACGAGTTGCGCGCTGGTCGCATCGTTTTTGCGATACCGGCTGAATCGATAACTCCCCAACGCGAAAGCCAACGTCGCGAGCCGCGCATCATGCGGCGTGTTTGCGAAACGATATATTCCCGCAGGCAAGTTTCCCGGCAACAGCCCCGGCCGAAACAGGTCACGCCATTCGTCGTCCGCGTCCTCGATTCCAAACAGGACGTTTGAAAGTGAGCCCTTCCCATCTGGAAGCCCCAGATACTGTCCAGGCTTCCCCGTGAAAGCGCTCGCCTTGGCAAATTGGCGCTCAGTCGCCGGCAAACCCGTCAGAAGGGACTCCAAGGTCGATTTGGCCACGAATGTGATCGGAATAGCGTCTGTCGCGGTCGTGAAAGCGGGATGCATGGCGTTCTCAGGTCGTGCGGACGGATTTGTCATCATAGCAGCAGGCTGCGTGGGGCTGGGGCAATTAACCAGTCATTAGGGTTAACGGTCTATTACGAAGAGTATCCGGCTTCGCCAACCGCCTTGCGAGTCCAAGTGCCATGCGTATTTCGCGCGCTATCAACCGTCATCTCGGGTCCGCCGCCATTGCGGCGATTCTGGCTGTGGGTCTTGGCGGCTGCCAGACCATGCAGTCCCCCGACATTACCGGATCGTTGAACGCGCGGGCAGACGCTAGCTCCGGCCGCCTTACATCTACTGAAATCGAAGCCCTTGGCGAGCGCTATCGGGCGAATCCTAAAAACGCGGACGTCGCCCTGCAATACGGCACGTCGCTGCGTCTTAACAATCAACGCCAGCAGGCGGTCGCGGTTCTGGAACAGGCGACTATCGCCAATGCCGGCAACAAAGCTTTGCTGGCCGCCTATGGCCGCGCGCTGGCCGACAACGGAAATTATCAGCAGGCGTTTGACACGCTGACCAAGGCGCACACGCCTGCCAATCCTGACTGGCGCATTCTGTCGGTGCAAGGAACGGTGCTGGACAAGATGGGCAAGCATGACGAGGCGCGACGGTATTACACCAGCGCATTGAAGTCGAACCTCGGAATGTCATACGTCCTGTCCAAGGATTTGCCAAAAGCTGAATCGATTTTACGCACAGCATTGGACCAAGGCGCTACGGACGCCCGCGTACGTCAGAATCTTGGTCTTGCGATCGGCCTGCAAGGACGCTTCGCAGAGGCTGAGACAATCGTGCGCGCGGATCTACCCGCCGAAGAAGCGGAAGCCAATGTGGCCTATCTCAAGCAGATGCTGAGCCACGGCGAAGGATCGCGACGGGGATCGCGTACATCTTCCGATTCCACATCAAACGCTTCTTGAAGCGCCGCAAGACGACACCGCAAGCCTTCGTCGTAAAGCGTCAGTTCATATAGGCTGAGACCTTGATGCCGGTCGGCCCAAGGATGACGACGAACAGGACCGGCAAGAAGAACACAATCATCGGCACCGTCAGCTTCGGCGGCAGCGCCGCAGCCTTCTTCTCGGCCTCGTTCATGCGCATGTCACGATTTTCCTGCGCCATGACTCGTAGCGTCTGACCGAGCGGCGTGCCATAGCGCTCCGACTGTTGAAGCGCGAGACAAACAGACTTCACGCCCTCAAGGCCGGTTCTCTTGGCGAGGTTTTCGTAGGCCGTCTTGCGGTCCTGCAAGTAGGACAGCTCCGCGGTCGTCAGCGTGAATTCCTCCGCCAGCGGAATCGACTGCGATCCAATCTCCTGGCTGACCTTGCGGAATGCCGCTTCGATCGACATGCC
>JAPLPA010000430.1 GCA_026400415.1 Afipia sp.
ATATACCAACTGGTACAAGGCCCCGATCAGGAATCGTAGCATGGCAGCCGTCCCGTCCAAATTCCGGATATTTGCTTGGCTCGACCGGCGATATTCCGTCGCCGTACTGACGAGCGCGTTGATCCTTGGAGTCGGATTGGCTGGCGCATCCTATGCCGCCAACAACAGCGTGCAGGGTGCCAAGAAGGAAGAAGGCTACGACATCGACGCGCCGACGGCGATCCTGATCGACGCCCAGTCCGGTAGCATTCTGTTTGAAAAGAATGCCGATGAATTGCGCGCGCCGTCGAGCATGCTCAAACTGATGACGGCCGAAGTCATCTTCAACGCTATCGCTGGCGGCAAGATCAAACTCGATGAAGAGTATCGCGTTAGCGCAAACGCTTGGCGCAGGAGCGGTGCGCCGTCCGGTGGATCGACGATGTTCGCCGAAATTAACAGCAAGGTCAAAGTCGACGACCTTTTGCATGGCGCTTTGATTCAAAGCGGCAATGACGCCTGCATTGCGCTTGCAGAGGGAAGTGCGGGAAATGAGAGTGACTTTGCCCAGGTGATGACCGAACGTGCCCGCGAACTTGGTCTCACGCAATCGACTTTCGGTAATGCAACGGGATTACCTGATCCAAGAAACAAGATGACAGTTCGCGAACTCGGCAAACTCGCGCGGCATATCATTCTGACCTATCCCGAACTCTATCGACTGTTCAACGAACGGGAATTCACCTGGAACAAAATTCGGCAAGCGAACCGCAATCCTTTGCTCACAATGCTCGAGGGGGCCGATGGTCTGAAGACCGGCTACACGAAGGAGGGCGGGTACGGTCTTGTCGGCTCCGCCGTTCAGAATGGATTGCGGTTGATCGTTGTCGTCAACGGGCTGGAAGATCCCGACGATCGCGCCTCAGAAGCGAAAAAACTTCTGGAATGGGGCTTTCGCAATTTCGAGCCACGTACACTGTTCATCGCAAACCAGGCTGTCGGCTACGCAAAGGTCTTCGGCGGCGAAAGCCGATCCGTCACACTCAGTAGTCCCGATGCAATAAACGTCATGCTTCCGCGATCCGGCACAGAAAAGCTGATCGCTCGCGTTGTCTATACCGGTCCTGTACGTGCGCCTATCGAGTCCGGTCAACGTGTCGGCGTTTTGAAAGTTTGGCGTGGCAATAACGTGGCACTCGAAGCACCGCTCTATGCGGCCGAGCCGGTTGGACCAGGTTCCACGACACGGCGCGCGATCGACGGCGCAAGCGAACTCATGATCGGCCTGTTTCGTGCCGGCACCGAAAAGCTCTAGGCATGAAGACGCCCGCTGAGAGCAAGAAGCTGATGCGTGGCCGCTTCGTCACATTCGAAGGCGGTGAAGGTTCAGGCAAATCGACGCAGATCAAAATGCTTGCCGATCGCCTCAATGGCGCACGGCTGAAAACGATCGTCACGCGTGAGCCGGGTGGCTCCGCAGGAGCCGAAGTCATTCGGCATCTGGTGTTGTCGGGTATGGGAAAGCTTCTCGGACCGGAAACGGAATCGCTGCTGTTCGCCGCGGCGCGCGATGACCACGTCAACCAGGTGATCAAACCAGCACTCGAACACGGAACGTGGGTCTTGTGTGATCGATTCACGGATTCGACGCGCGTTTATCAAGGCAAGCTTGGCAAAGTCGATCCGAAACTGCTTCGCGCGATGGAGCGTGTAACAATCGGAGATCTCAAGCCCGATCTGACGATCATTCTCGATGTGCCAGTCGCAGTAGGCCTGCAACGCGCCATCAAGCGGCGAGGCAATGCCGTTGCCGACAGGTTTGAGGAGGAGGGGCTCGGCTTTCATGAGAAATTGCGGGAGGCCTATCGTCAGATCGCAACCGATGATCCCGTTCGCTGCGCGTTAATTGATGCCAATGCCGATGCCGAAACGGTTGGCTCGCGAGTGTGGAAAGCCTTGCGAGACCATTTGTTTTCTTCTGCCACTCTTAACGAAGGCAGCAAGGCATGAATCCGAAACCCGCCGATTCTGAAAGTTCAATTCTCTTACCGCGTGAAACATCATCGCTGTTCGGTCATCAGGAGGCGGAGGCAACACTGTTGAACGCCTATCGCGGAGGACGAATTCCTCATGCGTGGCTAATCGGCGGCGGACAAAGTATAGGGAAAGCGACGCTAGCCTATCGAATGTTGGTTGTCGATCCAGATCACCCCGTTGCGCGCCAGGTCGCGGCTGGTAGCCACGGCGGCTTGCTGACGCTTGAACGCACGCTGAACGACAAAGGCGTGATGGGCACGGTCATATCCGTCAACCAAGCGCGCGAGACATTACCCTTTTTCGGATCGACCGCAGCGGTCGAGGGATGGCGCGTCTGCGTCGTCGACACCGTTGAAGAGCTAAACGCAAATGCGGCGAACGCCTTACTCAAGGTTCTGGAAGAGCCGCCGGCACGTGCGCTATTTTTTCTCGTCAGTCATATGCCTGCGCGCGTTCTTGCCACGATACAGTCGCGTTGCCGCAAATTGCCGCTGCGGCCTCTCGGTACGGATGATGTGGTGCGCGCGGTCGCGAGTGCGGCCGATTTGGACCCGGGCGATCAAGCCTTGCGCGAAGCGGCAAAACTGTCTGAGGGAAGCGTTGCGCGCGCGCTGACGTTGCTGGACGGTGACAGTCTCGGCCTGCATCAACGCACGCTCGATCTCCTGAACGCTTTACCACATGTCGATCCGCGCGCGCTTCACACTCTTGGCGATGCGCTCGGACTTAATGATCGCGTCAGCCTGCGCGCCTTCATAGACACCGTCGATCGATGGCTGACCGCTCATCTGCGCGAACCCGGCACCGAGGGAAATCTTCCCCGTCTTGCGCGGTTTGCCGAGGTATGGGAAAAGATCAACAGCGCCGCGCGCGAGGTCGAATCTTTCAATCTTGAGAGAAAGCCGCTGGTTTTTTCTGTATTTGGTATGCTGGCCGACGCAACCCGCTAACTGGATTTCCGGGCCGCGGCGCTCCTCTCGACCTTCAAGCAAAGGCCTTCGCAATTCAGCGACTGTAAGAGAATCCGATGTCTCGTTCGACATTCTACATCACAACCGCCATCGCCTATCCCAACGGCGCGCCGCACATCGGTCACGCATACGAGGCAATTGCGACCGATGCGCTGGCACGCTTTCAGCGTCTCGACGGCAAGGATGTGTTCTTCCTTACGGGGACTGACGAGCATGGCCTGAAAATGATTCAGACGGCGCAGAAGGAAAATCTGACGCCGCTGAACATGGCGACGCGCAACGCAGGCCGCTTCAAGGACATGGATAAGCGGCTAAACATCTCCTTCGATCGTTTCATTCGCACGTCCGAGCCAGCGCACCACAAATCGAGCCAGGCGATCTGGCAGCGCATGGCAGCCAACGGAGACATCTATCCAGACACCTACTCCGGTTGGT
>JAPLPA010000284.1 GCA_026400415.1 Afipia sp.
CGCGACCGATAGAAAACCGGCCTCATCTTACTGAGTGTGCGGAAGCCCCATTCACCGTGATACGCCCCAATGCCCGATGCGCCAACACCGCCCATGGGCTGGTTGGCTTGGACAAAATGAAACAGGCAATCGTTCACCGTCACGCCGCCGGACACCGTGCGTGAAAGAACTTCGTCGCGCGCGGCTTCATCCTTGCCGAACCAGTAAAGCGCCAGCGGGCGATCATGCGCATTGATGTAAGTGACTGCCTCTGTCGCTGTCTCGCATGCTGCAACGGGCAATATCGGCCCGAAAATTTCTTCCTGCATGATTTTCATGTCGGCGGTGACGCCGCTCACGATAGTTGGCGGAAATTTACGCTTCGATTTCCATGCCGGATCGGTTGGTTTTGCCATTTGGGTAATCTTCGCGCCCTGTGCGGCGGCATCGGCCACAAGGCCTTCGAGCCGCGCATAGTGTCCGTCGGAGACGATCGATGTGTAGTCCTTGTTGTCGGGGTTGGTCCCGAACATCTTCGCCACGTTTGCGCTCGCCTTGGCAACGAACTCATCCATCGATTGGCGCTGAATGAGCACATAGTCCGGCGCGATGCAGGTCTGTCCGGCGTTCATGAGCTTGGCATAGACGATGCGCTCGGCCGCTTCCGCGATGTCGGCTGAGCGGTCGACGATGGTGGGAGATTTGCCGCCAAGCTCAAGCGTTACAGGCGTCAGATTACGGCCGGCCACTTCGGCGACCATGCGGCCGACGCGAGTCGAGCCCGTGAAGATCAAATGGTCGAATGGCAGTGCGGCAAATTTCTCCGAGATGTCGTTGTGAATGTCCGTGACCATGAGTTCGGTTTCGTCGAACTTTTCGGCGATCAGCTTTTTCAGCAGCGCCGAGAATTGCGGCACCAGCTCGCTTGGCTTGATCATCACGCGATTTCCTGCGGCGATGGCGGCAATCGCCGGCGCAAGCGTCAGCTGTAACGGGTAATTCCAAGGCGCGATGATGCCGACGACGCCGAGGGGCTGCGGGATCAGTCGGTTCTTCGCTGGGAAATATTGCAGTTCGGTTGCGACATGCTTCGGCGCACTCCAGCGCTTAAGATGCTTTGCCGCATGCTTGATTTCAGCGAGCAGAAACAACGTCTCGGCAATCAGTGTCTCGGTCGAGGAACGGTTACCGAAGTCGGCTGAGATCGCGCGGTCGAATTGCGCTTCATTGTCGACAACAAGTGCGCGCAACCGCGCCAGACGATCGCGGCGTTCTGTCGTGGTTGGCGCGGCACGCTCGCGCGACAATGCAACGGCGCGATGAAAGACGTCTTGCATCGTGCGCGCGGAAGCGTTGTTAAGGGGCTGGTCCATGTCGCTTCCTCGGGTCTTTCCAGGCTGATATTGTCTCCAAGGCTGGGCTCTCAGTGCATTCTTGGCAAGGGCAGAGCGGCTGGGTGTAAGGCGCCGAAAAATCGCGTGGACGCCCAAAAGAACACGTTTAGTGGGCTTAAATCGTGAAAAAGGCCGCCGGTAGCCCTTTCCAAATGAGGGTGCCGTTGATACATAAACGTCGCACCACGGACGTTCTCCTGGTTGCCTTCTCCGGATCCATTCGACGGTGGGATCGGCGCCTCAGGCGCTGAAAATCATCCGTCATCGAATGAACGCCTGAGAGGCTTTGCAAAGGTTTATCGCGGGGTGGAGCAGCCCGGTAGCTCGTCAGGCTCATAACCTGAAGGTCACAGGTTCAAATCCTGTCCCCGCAACCAAGTAAGATACTGATTTATCAGTAAAAATCAGAAGCCGTCCTTCGGGGCGGCTTCTTGTTTTTGTGCCGTGTCGCCACCGTGTCGCCACCGAAAAACCGCCCGCGAATACTGCCCTTCCAGATGTCGCATTGAGAAACGCTTGTTATCGCGTCCGGCGGAGTTTCCCAGCGACGAAGAGCTGAACTAGTTGGTCTATTGCGAATTCTGACGGGGCCTAAGGCTGGGCAACACGGTCACCGGGAACGCATGGTCAAACAATGCACCCGCCCTGCAGTACGCCAATCTAATTTCAGCGCTCATGGACGGCTAGCTCCCGCATTTGTGGTTGTCTGAGTTTGATGCTGTGGACGGCGCCCACTCTGCGGCATCGAGTGCCTTAGGGTGGTTGCGTTAGAGCAAACCACATTGAGGGGAGCCGTCCATGGGCGAAGTTAGCACGATAGGTTTAGATATTGCGAAGTCGGTATTCCAGGTGCATGGGGTTGATGTTGCGGGAGCGGTTGTAGTCCGCAAGCGCGTTAGCCGCGCAAAGGTGTTGGCGTACTTCGGCGAGTTGCCGCCATGCCTGGTTGGAATCGAAGCGTGTCCGTCAGCGCATCATTGGGGCCGCGAGCTGCAAGCGCTCGGCCACACCATAAAGCTAATACCGCCAAGTTATGTGAAGGCCTACCTCAAACGCAGCAAGAACGATGCGAATGATGCGGCAGCGATCTGCGAGGCGGTCACGCGGCCGTCGATGCGGTTCGTTCCGATCAAGACAAAGGAACAGCAGAGCGCCTTGATGCTGCACCGGACCCGGCAATTGCTGGTGCGTCAGCGCACGATGTTAAGTAACGCTCTGCGCGGGCATTTGGCTGAACTCGGCATCGTGTCGGCCAAAGGCCGCAATGGAACGGGAGAGTTGCTCAGGATCATCGCGGATGGTGCGGATAGTCGAGTTCCGCCGGCCGTCCGTGGCATTCTCGAAGTGCTGGCGCGGCAGTATGGTGCCATCGGCGCCGAGATAGCATCCATCGACAAGAACATCATGGCCTTGCATCGCGGCTGTGAGGCGAGCCGGCGGCTGGCGGAAATCCCAGGCATCGGTCCGATCGTCGCCACGGCATTGGTTGCTGAGATCGGCGACTGGAACACATTCTCATCGGGGCGCAGTCTTGCTGCCTGGATCGGGTTAGTGCCAAAGCAGCACACGAGCGGCGGCAAAGAAAGGCTCGGTCACATCACCAAGCAGGGCAATCGATATTTGCGGTGGCTGCTCGTGGTCGGCGCAATGGCCGTCATCCGCTACGCTAAGAAACATGGGACGAAGAACAGGCCGTGGCTCGCACGATTAATGGAGCGCCGACCAACAAAGGTAGCGGCCGTTGCACTCGCCAACAAGATTGCGCGGATGGCCTGGGCCATCATGGTCCGCGGCGAGAGATATAAGGAGCCGAAACTGTTGCTGGCGGCATGAGGCAGGCCAGCAGATAGATCGGCAACACCAATTGGCGAGGGCATGACGACGTAATGCAGATACGGTCGTTCCGGGGATCGGGAGAACCCGCTTGGGTCAACGCACTTCTTCCAAAGTGCGCGAGTTTGTTTGGGACCCGATCCGCGCAGAGCATTAGGGCCAGCGGCCACACCTGCCGCATCAACAGGCCGGACACGTGACCGCACCCGACCAATGCTGCAGAAACGTCAGAAAGTTCTTGCCATGGCGCCGTCCACACGTGACCCAACTCGGACTCGACGCCAATCGCCGCACAAAGGTAGCCTCGCGCCTTTGGATTATTGAGGCACCACGGGGACGTTGCAAGTGTCGCAATAGAAGTCGGGGCCGTATTCGGTTTGAACAACTTTAAAGCGATCTGGTAGGGACAGAACCGTTGGCATCTGGTCCCCATCACGCTGCGATAACCTGACGACACCAGTATTCTTGCAGGAATTGCACCACAGCTTTTCCGTCCACTGATCAGTCATTTGGAGTTCCAGCAGCCCATGACGAGTCATTATGATGACCGTCTTTGGCTAGATCGCCTGTTCCATTTTGCTCAGATCAGCAAATTGGCCTGAGTTAATTTTGTATTGGCTTAATTTATGGATCGGGAGCAAAGTTGGAGCATCACCGCTCCGGACTAGGTATTAATCGGTGACTGAGAGCGTCATGTTCCTGCCTGCATCGAGCGGATAGCGATATGTCAGAAGATTTCGACCTTTTAAAACAAATGGAGCAAGCGCGGCGTTTGGGCCACGCACCTGACCCTCTCACGACTGAGCGGCTTAGATCGTTGCTGAAAGAACTTGAAAAGCAACGCGCGAACGAAAACCAAACGCAGCGAGGGCACTTCTCTGCTGACTGAGGAAAAGCCAGTCCTCGACAGCCTAAATGTTTGGTCCCGGCATATACTTTCCAAGAGGTGGAACGGATAGCGTCCGTGATCGTTTATTCAGCGATTGATTAATGGCGTGCCGAATGAGCAGTGATGGTGTGACCCGTCCCATAGTGCTTGTTGTAGATGATGATGCTCTGATCCGCATGAATGCGGTCGGAATGATTGAGGACGCCGACTTCGCGGTGATCGAAGCCACCAATGCCGACGAGGCAATCGTGATCCTCGAAGGTCGCTTCGATATCAGGCTCGTCTTTACGGACATTCAGATGCCCGGTTCGATGGACGGTCTCAAGCTGGCGGCGGCGATTAGGGGCCGGTGGCCTCAGATCAAGATCGTCGCAACTTCCGGATTTGTCGATGTCCGAGCGGACGATCTGCCAGACGGCAGTGTATTTCTGCCCAAGCCTTATACGTTCGACATAATTAGAAACACGTTTAGAGAATTGACGGGCGGTGGCTAACTACGCGGGTCACCAACAGGGTCAAGCGGACGACTGTGACTTTGCCTACTTCGCGCCGACTGCCCGCGCGCTACAAATTAGGTCTGCTTCGGATTTATCGGGGTTTAATATCCACAGCGGGAGGGCATGCAGACTCCGACGCCAATTGACTCCTGACGCGGCAAGATTTCATAAGGTTCCATGCCTACAAACAACTGCGTCACTTGCAATAGCGAAATGACCTTCATGCTCAGGGATGGGAGGCGTCGTTTGTTTTGTCCGAAATGCGAACGAGTCCCCAGTTCTTTGCAAAATGCGAAAGCGCCGAGTTGGTTCAACAACCCACAAATATTGGCAAACCCCTTCATACCGAAAGAGTAAGGCCGCCTCAGTTGGCGGCCTCTTTATTTTTGAGCGGACCGTAAGCGCGATGTCGCCTTCTGGCACCTTTGAAACATGCCGGGCTGGTCTGAAGATGTCCGTTGTTCGGGGATGACCGGAAGTCGCTTGGCGGTCGCATTTCGTTAGCGATTGACCGAACCGGAAGCTCACTCGGACCGATGACCTCCTTACTGAAAAGTCCAAATGCGCGCTATGCAGCTATAGGCTCGGCGCCGCCTGGTGGGACCAGAAGCAAGGGAAGTCTTACTCTGACGGTCGTTCCGGTTGCATCCTGTTTCGACGGAACGATGGTGCCGCCAAGCTGACGCACGAAGATCGTGACGTAGCTGGAACCGCGCTTCTCATTGCTCTTCGCCAAATCCTTGCCCTTCGTGCCCACACCATCATCGGCAACGACCAGTTCAATCTGATCGCCGACCTGTTCCACGCAAAGCCTGATGGTTCCGCTCCCGTGCGGAAACGCATGCTTGATGGCGTTAGTCGTCAGTTCATTGACCAGCAGGCCGAAGGGGACGGCACGTTCCGGGTCGATTTCCAGCTTCTCGCCCGTAACCTCTATTTTGATACCCGACATATCACCAAGTAGGCTTGCCGACATCGCCTTGGCAATTTCCCGCAGGTAAGCGTCTACGGCGACGGTGCGGCCGCGGCTGGATTGCGAAATCAGGTCGTAAAGCTGGGCAATGGCGAAGATGCGCGTCTGCATGGTCTTATAGCCTTGAACGCACGGAGCCGCAGTCCTTTTGGCTTCGTAGCCGATCAACCCGACGATGACCTGCAAGTTATTCTTGATCCGGTGCGAGATTTCGTTGGTCAGGCTTAAAGCGTCTTGTTCCCGCTGCTTACGGTCGGTGACATCCCGCGCTGAGGCAAAGACTCCCTGCAGCGTGCGGCTGCGGTCGTAGAAGGTCGTCGCATTGTATGACACGACTGTTTTGTTGCCGTCGCGGGAGCACGCTGTCAGTTCGTAGTCAGTCACCCTCTTTTCGCTCAGAACCCGTTTGATCCCTGCCTCGGCCCGCTCCGGATCGGTGAAGTAGTCCTTAAATGGTGCGCCGATCAACTCGTCGCGCGTACAGCCGGTGAGCGCCTCCATCTGTTTATTGACGTCGGTGATGATGCCGGAGGGATCAGTGGTCATCAATGCGTCAATGTTGGATTCGATCAGCGACCGGGTATAGAATTGTTGATCACGCAGGCGCTGATCTAGCTTTTTTTGCTCTGCTTCGACCAGCTTGCGCGCGGTGTTGTCGGTGCCAATCAATAGATACCCGATGATGACGTCTTGGGCATCGCGCAGCGCCGTTACAGATACCACCGCCGGAAACCGGCTGCCATCCTTGCGGATATAGGTCAGTTCATAGATGTCCTCGAGTGATCGGGGTTGCGAGTTCAGCGCTCAACGCTTTGGCGCGTGCAGTTAGTTCCAGTGGATCAGAAATATCTGCCGGTGTGATCTTGTTCATGACCTCGGCGGCCGTGTAGCCGAGCATGCGTTCGGCGCCGACATTGAAAATCTGAATGACGCCTTTGGCGTCGGTGGCGATGCTTGAGAAGTTGGCGCTGTTGAAAATCGCGCGCTGCAGGGCACCGGCCTTAAGCAACGCTTCTTCCGCATGCTTGCGCGCGGTGTTGTCGGTGCCAATCAATAGATACCCGATGATGACGTCTTGGGCATCGCGCAGCGCCGTTACAGATACCACCGCCGGAAACCGGCTGCCATCCTTGCGGATATAGGTCAGTTCATAGATGTCCTCGA
>JAPLPA010000388.1:0-8283 GCA_026400415.1 Afipia sp.
CGCGAGCATGCCAAAAAAGGCATCGTCCGCGACGCAGACATTCATCGCGCAGTCTGCGATGACATCGCGGCCTTCGCGCAATCGCTCGGCTGCACGGATATCAAAGTGTTTCCGTCATCGATCACGGGCGGCGACGGCAATGCCGAATTCTTCATCGGCGCGCGGCGCGGCTGAATGACCGAGCGCCTCGTCATCCATCATGTCGGACATTTCGGTGACGGCGTTGCCATCGACGGTGGCCAGCAAATTTATGTTCCTTATGCACTGAGCGGCGAGGTCGTCGATGTGCTACCCTTACCCGGTCATCCAGACCGCCGCGTTCTGACCCATATCGTCACGCCAAGCCCCGACCGCATTGAGCCGTTCTGCCCGCATTTCGGCATCTGCGGCGGCTGCGCGATCCAGCATTGGCAGCCTCAATCCTATCGTGCATGGAAGCGGCAACTCGTCGACACGCTGTCGCATTCCGGCATCGAATTTTCGTTGGACGATCTCATCGATGCCCACGGTGCGGGACGCCGCCGCATGACGCTGCATGCGCGGCAGAGCCAGAGCGATATCCTGCGCGTTGGATTTGCGGCTGCGGGACGGCACGAGATCATCGCCATCGATCATTGTCCCATTCTCGATCCGATGCTGGATGGCGGCATCGAGGCCGCAAACGATATCGCGGAATTGCTGAGACCTGTGAGCAAGCCGCTCGATATTCAGGTGACGGCGTCCGACAACGGCCTCGATATCGACGTGCGCGGCTCCGGCCCTCTCGATACCGCGATGCTATCGCAGCTCGCGCGCCTCGCGGAAAAACACCAGCTCGCGCGCCTGACTCGGCATGGTGAGTTGGTCATCATGCGCAAGGCGCCGACGGTCCAGATCGGCAAGGCGAAAGTCACGCTACCGCCGGGTTCGTTCATGCAACCGACTGTCGCAGGTGAAGAAGCTCTCGCGGAGCTTGTGTTCGAAAAATCCAAAGGTGCAAAGCTTATCGCCGATCTGTTTTGCGGGATCGGGCCATTTGCATTGAGACTTGCGGAAAAATTCGGCGTTTCGGCTTTTGACAATGATGCGGTCGCCATTGCTTCACTGCAGAATGCTGTGAAATCCACGCAAGGGCTCAAACCCGTCAAAGCCGAGGCGCGCGATCTGTTTCGCCGCCCGCTGATGCCGCAGGAATTGCGCGATTATGATTGCGTGGTTTTCGATCCGCCGCGTCATGGCGCACAGGCGCAGTGCCAGCAATTGGCCGCGAGCAAGATCAAGCTTGTCGTCGCCGTGTCGTGCAATCCAGCGACATTCGCGCGCGATGCACGCATTCTGATCGACGGCGGCTTCAAAATCGAAAGCGTAACGCCGGTGGATCAGTTTCGCCACACCCCGCATGTCGAACTGGTCGCGCGGTTCAGGCGCTGATCTACCTTCCCCAACGCTCCTGCCACATCTTCTCGCCGATCATGCAGTCGGTACGCGGCGCGGAAGTCGCCGCCGGAACCACGCGCGGCTGAGGCATGCGGTTGGCAACTTCGAGGACGAGCTTTGTACGGATCGCTTCCTTGAATTTTTCCTTGCCCTTGATCGCCACCACGAACGACCCTGCTCCGCCCACGACGCAGTCTTCATAATAGACGTCGAGATTTTCGATATCCATTGTGGAGTAGTTGACCGCCTTCGCCATGATCGGCAGACCGTTGATGGTGACACCCTTGGCGACAGCCGCATCGCGCGCAATCGTGACGAGTTCTCCGTTGTTGTTCGGGCCGTCGCCAGAAATATCGATCACGCGCCGCAACCCGCGATATTCATTGGCCTCGAACAGCGGCATCGCATAATTGATCGCGCCGGAGATCGAGGTGCGCGAAGCGCGGCGCAGCGGCGCTTTCAGAATTTCCGCAGCGACGGCGTCGGCCGATTCCGGTCCGTCGATCACACGCCACGGAATAACGATCTTCTGATCGCTGGACGCCGCCCATTCGAAGTACGTAACAGCGACCTTGCCTGTCGGGCCGGTTTTCAGCGCCTGCAGAAATTCCTTCGACACCAGAGCGCCAGCATACCCTTCACGCTGAAGCGCCAGTTCTTCCATGTCCATCGAGTATGAAACATCGACAGCCAGCACCAACTCGACATCGACCCGCTTGGCCTCATCGACACTCTGAAGGGATTGCGCGTTCGGCGCAGCCACACTCGACCCATCGCCGCCTGCGATCGCTCCGGCGATGAGAATTATCCCGACCGAGATACACCGGCGCATGGCGACCCTCACATCGTTTGATAGGGGATCGTGACACGGCTGGCTAAGCCGAGAAAGCAGGATTTGCAGGCACCCCGGATTGCAGAAACCCAGCAAAACAGGGATTTTTAGCGCAACGGCGATACCCGGCTTCCGGTGTCCGTTTACCAACACTTCACGCAATTTGTTTACCATTCCGGGTGCGGATTGCTGCTTTAGGCGGCACGCCGACTGGAAATTGCCACTCACCATCAGCCTTCACGGGCGTCGAACGCCGTTCGATGGCCATCTGCCGCCCAAGTCGCGACCGGTCAGAACGACCTTAAGGATTCAAAGCAATGCTCTCCAGGCTATCGATCCGCGCCAAACTCATTCCCCTCGTGTCGCTGTTGCTCGTTGCGCTAGCCTTCATGGGCGTCTTCGCGATCTTGGAGATGCGCGCCATCAATGCGGCCGCGCAGGACATCCAGACGAACTGGCTGCCGAGTATCCGTCTGGTGGGAGAACTGCGGACGCAATCGGCGCGCTACCGCGCGGTGCTGCGCGACTATTTGACCGAGCCTGACGCGAAATTCATGGCCGACATCCAGAACAATCTGGACGCACGCGCTAAAGATTACGAGGCCGCCGCGACGGCCTATCAGGCCCTCAGCGCCGCACCCGATGAAGTCGCTCTTCAAAAGCAATTGGCGGAAAGCTGGAAATCCTTCCGCAGCGCGGCCGATGACGTGATCACGCTTGCCCGCAAGGGTGACGTCGCCCAGGCCCGTCAGATCAATGCCGAACGCGCCACAGTCGCAGGCCGCGGCATGGACGCTGTGCTCAGGAAGCTGGTCGATCTCAATGACAAGGGTGCCGAGACCGCCGGTCAGCGCGCCAGAGACGACTATGAGCTTGCGTTTCGTATCGTGTTGCTGGCGCTTGCGGCCATGATCGCGCTCGGCGTTTGCTCTGCCGTCTTCATCGTGCGCGACATCGCAGTCGGGATCGATTCCGTCCTCTTGCCTATGCGCAAACTTGCCAGCGGCGATCTCGCCGCCGAAATTCCGCATCAGGGCGAAGCCAACGAAATCGGCCAGATTGCCGACACACTGCAGATGTTCAAGGACGCGTTGATCGCCAACCACGCCGCCGACGAAACATCGACGCGGGAAGCCGGTGCAAAAATGAAGCGCGCGGAAACTCTGGATCGTGCGACGCGCGAGTTCGAGGCGATGATCGGCGAACTGACCAACTCGCTATCGTCGGCATCCACCGAGATGGAAGCTACCGCCTCGACGCTGACCAACGCTGCCGACGTCACCCGCCAGCTTTCAAGCGCTGCCGCCGACGCGTCGCGCGACGTGTCCGAGAGCATTCAATCCACCGCGACCGCAACGGAAGAAATTACTTCCTCCGTCAACGAGATCGGACGTCAGGTTCTGGAATCGAGCCGCGTCGCACAGAAGGCCGTTGAGCAGGCACAAAAGACCGACGCCAGCATCGGTGAGCTGTCCCATGCCGCAACCCGCATCGGCGACGTTGTGAAACTGATCACCGCAATCGCCGAACAGACCAATCTGCTGGCACTCAACGCCACCATCGAGGCCGCGCGGGCCGGCGAGGCTGGGCGGGGATTTGCAGTGGTCGCATCCGAAGTGAAGGCGCTGGCCTCGCAGACGGCGAAAGCGACCGATGAAATCGGCGCGCAGATTGCCGGAATGCAGGCCGCGACCAGCGACTCGGTTGCGACGATCAAGGAAATCAGCACGACGATCAATCTGATTTCGGAAATCTCCTCGACCATCGCGGCCGCGGTCGAAGAACAGGGTGCCGCGACGCAGGAAATCGCCCGCAACGTTCAGCAGGCTGCCGAACTGAGTTCGCGCGTCGCAACCAACATCACGGATGTGGATCGCGGCAACAGCGAAGCAGGTGCAGCATCGGCGCAGGTCTTTACGGCGGCGCAGGAGCTTTCCAAGGAAAGCCACCATTTGGAAAGCGAAGTTCACAAATTTCTGGCGACCATCCGCGCTGCGTAATTTTCAATACTCCATACAAAAAAACGGCGGCCCGATAGGCCGCCGTTTTCATTTGGACAACACGCTTCAACCTTATCCGCAGACGTTGATCGTGCGCAGGCGCCAGCCATAGCGTGTATGCACGCGACGCTTTACCAAGCAACCCGGATCGATATCTTCAGACTGGGTCACGTAGTAACCGCTGTTGTCCGCGTATGGATCGTAACCGTCGGTGTATGCGTAGTTGTTGTAGTACGTGTCGTCGTAAGTGTAGCCGTAATTGTTGTTGTAGTAGTTGTTGGCGTAGTAAGGCGCTGCCGCCAATCCCAGCGCCAGACCGCCCTAGCCCAAGCCACGTCGGAAGCCGCGTTGGCCGTTCCAGTTGCGACCGCCGCCATTTCCGGCAAAGCGAGCCGCAGGTGCTGCCGCCGCCCCCCGGAACGCGGCTTGAGGTGCAGCCGCGCTACGGAACGAAGGAGCTGCCGCCGCTCCGCGAAATGCAGCGCCGCCGCCGCTGAAGCGTGCACCGCCCCCACCACCGAAATGCGCGCCACCGCCGCCGCTAAAGTGTGCGCCGCCACCGCCGCCGCCCGGACGTGCCGACGCCATATCGGGCGCAGCAACCGCAACAGCCGCGAGGGCCGCCGTACCAATCATCAAACTCTTCAACATCGCATCTACTCCAGTCGCATCGGCCCCCGATTGCCGGGAGATAATGTGCGGCGGGGAGAAAATGTCCTTGGATACGAAAATTTAATGTTGGGCGGCAGCTTTCGGCACCGTCGTCTCATCCGAAAGTCCATACACGCGTTCGGGGGCGGAGAAACCTGCGACTGCGAACTCGCCGAGATCGCTGAACGGCACGCCTGCGTAGGTGTTGAACAGCGAAGAGACGACGACGCTGCGCCCGAGACTGCCTGCGATCTTTTCGATTCGCGCCGCAAGGTTCACCGCAGGTCCGATGCAGGTGAAATCGAGCCTGTCGCCGCTGTTGCCGTACAGCACACGGCCGACATGGAGCGCCAGACCGAAGCGGAAGCCGTCGATAGTCTCCTTTCCTGTGTCATGGGACAGCGCGGCGATTTGAACGCGGCACTCCTGCGCGGCATCCAGCACGCGCTTACAGACCAAAGTCGCATCGCTCGCGTCGTCGGCAATAGGAAACACCGCCAGCAGGCCGTCGCCCATGAATTTCAGCACCTCGCCGCCATGCGCCAAAATTGCCGGCACCTGGCAGTCGAAATAGGCGTTGAGGATCTGCACCACGGTCTCGGACGACAGCCGATCCGACAATTTGGTGAAGCCGCGCAAATCTGACAGCCAGATCGCCGCATTCATCGTCTCGGTGTGACCGCGCCGGATTTGCCCCGCCAGAATGCGCGATCCGGCGCGCGCGCCGACATAGTTGTTCAGCAAGCCTGCTGCCATCAGTCGCAGCAGGAAAATCTCGATCATCCGCGTCAGCGACGGCATGATCGCGCGCAATCCGTCAATCATCGCATCGGTGAAGCCACCCTTGGCGCGCGTGGTCCAGCTCGACGCATGAACGGTGCCGTCCGACATGTGCAATGGCAGCGCGATGTAGTCCGTCACGCCCTCCGCCACCATGTCGGCGAAAAACGGAGCGTTGCTCGCAGCACCGCTGGTCATGCGCTGACGCACCGTCTCGCCGCCGTGGAAAACCTTGTAGAGCGGACTAAGCAGAAATTCGTCGTCGAATTCGTCGCCATGCGCCATCGTGCCGGCTTTGACAGCTTCGCCCGGCCGCCAGATGAAGTTGCGCCCCAGCATGCTGGGATGCAGTGTGCGCACGAACACGCCGACGCGGTACAGCGGCACGCCACAGGCGACGATGCGGTCGCAAGTTTCGGCCATGAACAATTCGGCCTCTGGCGCAGAACGCGCGCCGTGAGCCAGCCAGTCGATGACGCTTTCGAAAGTTTCAGCCATGAGCCAGTTCTGCGCCGCGACATACCGCAGGGTCAAGGCGCAGGCCCGCTCGGCCGTTCTTTTGAAGCAAATAAATAAGCAGCTTCATCGGGTTGGTTTGAAAACTGCATCTGTTCCCGTTTTGCAACAGCCGGAACTATTCACACCGAAACATCGCTACGAGCCTTTGCAGCGACATGCCCCGCGCTACCATTTCGGCGAAATTGAAATTGAAATGGGAATGGGAATGGGAATGGAGATTTCTTAATTTTCTTTGGGGGCGTCCGATGAGTTTGTCAGTTGGGAATGCCAAGAATTTTGTTGCGAATTTCGTCGCGGTTTTTTCACTCATTATTTTTTCGGGCGCAGCGTCAGCTCAGAGTTTCGGTGACAGGTCGGACGCTGAATTCGCTCTGCTTGGTCCTCGAATGGAAAGCGGATTGCGCTGGGATGTTGAGCGGCGGCGCGACGATGACATCTGCAAGCTTTCCGAGGCTGACGTTAGGCAAAAAGTGAAAAAGAAGTCCGCTGCGGTTCAAAAGGCAGCATTCGATGTCTGGAGCGAGGCGAAGATACGTTGCGGAGCGAGAAAATTCGGAGTCGAGCCTGGCTTGCAGGGATTCCATGTCTCGGGCGGCATCGGCGGACAGTTCGACCTCAATGCTTCGACAGACACCAATCTGATCGGCTCGGCCAGCGTGTACGATCCGAAGAGCGGACTCAGCAAGACTGGCCTCTCATCAAGTGGAGTAATCGGCCAAATCGGCATTGGCTACGATTGGAATATGAAAAATCTGCTGTTGCCAACCCGCACACCCGGCGTCAGCCCAGATGGCTTCGTCGGCGTCAATCTCGACTTTTATTTCGGCAGCAACAGCGCAACCGTTCAAGGCATTCCGGGAATCGTTCCATTTATCCCGGCGGGCGTTGCCAGCATGGATACGCTGAGGTTTCGAAATGACCTGACCATCGACTTCACGGCGCGCGTTGGCACTTATATCACGCCATCGACCGGAATTTATGTCCTGGGCGGTCTGTCTGCGGCTTTGATCAAATTCAAATACGATTGTACGGACGCCGGATTCTGCGGCGGTGTCGCACCTGTCACACCCGCTTTCTCGTCCGAGCAAAGCAAGTGGACTTACGGTGGCGTGTTTGGCTTCGGCGTTGAAACAAAAGTCAGCGGATGGTCGCCGGGCATAACTCAAACGCTCGACGCGGCCGCGATGTCGATCTACCTCGAATACCGAGCGCATGTGCTGCAACCCGTCACGATCGACGCCGGCACTTTACCAACGCGATACACGTCGCAGGAAATCGATTTCGGCAACCAAATTATCATGGGCGGCGCGCGAATACGCTTCTAGCCCACCTGCCCGCGATGGCGCAGCACATGGTCTGCGATGACGCAGGCCATCATCGCTTCGCCCACCGGGACTGCGCGAATGCCGACGCACGGATCGTGACGGCCCTTGGTCGAGATATCGGTATCGGCACCTGACTTGTCGATGGTCTTGCGCGGCGTCAGAATTGACGACGTCGGCTTCACCGCAAAGCGCGCGACGACTGCCTGCCCCGTCGAGATACCGCCGAGGATTCCTCCGGCATGATTGGACAAGAACGTCGGGCCGTTATTGCCCATCCTCATTTCGTCCGCGTTCTCTTCGCCATGCAATTCAGCAGCGCCAAAGCCCGCGCCGATTTCGACGCCCTTCACCGCATTGATGCTCATCATCGCAGACGCCAAATCGCTGTCGAGCTTGCCGTAAATCGGCGCACCCAAACCTGCCGGCACGCCTTCAGCGACGACTTCGATGACAGCACCTATGGACGAACCTTTTTTACGGATGTCGTCGAGATATTCCTCGAAGAATTTTGCTTTCACAGCATCAGGACAGAAGAATGGATTGCGCTCGACCTCAGCCCAGTCCCAATTCGCGCGGTCGATCTTGTGCGAACCCATCTGCACGAGCGCGGCGCGCACATTGAGGCCCGGCAAAACCTTTCGCGCAATCGCGCCAGCCGCAACCCGCGTTGCGGTCTCGCGCGCGGATGAGCGCCCGCCGCCGCGAAAATCGCGCAAGCCATACTTGGCCTCGTAGGTGAAGTCGGCGTGACCGGGACGAA
>JAPLPA010000388.1:8317-9321 GCA_026400415.1 Afipia sp.
GAAGCTTGTCCTTGATGTCGGAATAATCCTTCGAGCGCTGATCGGTGTTCTCGATCAGCAACGCAATCGGCGTACCCGTCGTGATCTGACCCTTGTCGGTGTTCATCACGCCGGAGAGAATTTTCACCTGATCGGCTTCCTGCCGCTGCGTGGTAAACTTCGACTGGCCCGGACGACGGCGATCGAGATCGCGTTGGATCTCCTCAACGGTCAGCGGAATCTGCGGCGGGCAGCCATCGACCACGCAGCCGATCGCAACCCCGTGGCTTTCGCCAAAGGTCGTGACGCGAAACATGTGGCCGAAGGTGTTGTAGGACATGGGCTAGTCGTAAACCGCGCAGCGCAACCGGTCAAATACGCGCACGCAAAAAACGCACGTCTTAACTATGTTTCGTGACCTGCCCGTCTTCAAAAACATAGACCACGCCCTGCTCCACCGTGAGGTCGGAGGCGCCAACGGGTGTCTCGATGTCGAGCGCGACAAGTAATGCGCGCATGGTGCCGCCGTGCGAAACCGTCACCGTGTCCTGCAACAATGAATCGTACCAATCGCGCATGCGAATGGTGACGGAGGCATAGCTCTCTCCACCCGGCGGCGGCACGCCCCATTTGTCGATCTGGCGCTCGGCAAAAACATCCGGATGTGAGACTTCCATCTGCGCCAGCGTCGAGCCTTCCCAGTGGCCGTAGCCGATTTCACGCAAGCGATCGTCGAGCGCGTAATCGTGCGGCGGCACGTCGAGTGTACCGCGTACCAATTCCATTGTGTTGCGCGCACGGCCGAGCGGTGAGGAAACGAACGGAGTTTTTAGGGGATCGTGTTCGTCGCGCGCAAGTATCTCGGAGAGTAATTCACCGGCGCGGATCGCCTGCGTCTTACCCAGATCGTTCAGCGGAATGTCCTGATTGCCCTGAAAGCGGCCCTCGGCGTTCCATTCGGTCTGGCCGTGGCGGATGTAGTAGATCGTCGGCATTTTAAATTAGTCGCCCAGCGACATGTCCGG
>JAPLPA010000334.1:0-3114 GCA_026400415.1 Afipia sp.
TGAAGTATCTGCCTGTGAACGGCAAGATGTTCGACGAAAACGGCCAAGCCTATACGACCAACGGCGCTTTCCAATGGCGTAGTGGAAGCTGGGTCTTCGTTGAAGATCTTCCATCGGACCCGAGCGAGTATTCAAAATTTCTTCGGGCCCTTCGCAAATAAGTAGCTGCCGAGAGCCGCAATGCTCTCGGCAATTACAACAATCCGGAATCGCATGTCGACGAAGGCGCTGATTTCAATGACTGAAATCATACAGCAGATTGTTAATGGACTGACTATCGGAGGGGTCTACGCGCTTATCGCGCTCGGCCTTACTGCAGTCTTTGGCATTCTCGGAATCGCCCATTTCGCACATGGGTCGATCTCTATGTTTGGCGGCTATTTGACTTACGTCCTCGTGACATCCGCTGGGATCGCAATGTTGCCTGCGATTGCATTGTCGTTGCTGACAGGGCTAGCGGTCGGCGCTCTCGTCGAACGGCTGGCTTACCGGCCAGTCAGGAACGCGAACCACGTCAACGCCTTTATCGTCGCACTCGGGCTCACCATGATTGTGGAGGGTACGAATCTCCGCCTGTTCGGTGCCGATCAGATCGTAATACCGACAAACCTGAACCGTGTTTTCCAGGTCGGTCTGATAACGCTGCATGAACTGCGATTGTACGTAATGATCTCGACCGTGATCCTTATCGTGGGCATGACCTTTATCATCAGCAAAACAAAGACTGGCGCAGCTATTCGTGCTGTCGCCCAAAATCGAAACGCGGCGATTTTGATGGGCGTCAATATTGATCGTATCACAATGATCGTGTTCTCCGTGTCGTCGGCTCTGGGCATGGCCGCCGGCATTATGATTGGAGCATTGTTCGCGATAGCTCCCGGCGTTGGTGAAGGACTTGCCATCAAGGGCTTCTCGGTCCTTATCCTGGGCGGCTTGGGTTCCGTTCCCGGCGCGATTGTCGGTGGCCTGCTGCTCGGGATCACGGAGGCACTGGCCGCTGGGTTCGTTTCTTCAGCCTATAAGGATGTCATCGCGTTTCTGGTGATGATTGCAGTGCTGCTTCTCCGCCCAGAAGGCCTGCTGGGGAAAGCGCGATGAAAAAGCTCGGCCAGACTATTGCAGTCGTCGCGCTAGTTGCAGTCCTCGTCGCACTGCCATCGGTCATCACTGTTAAGTACTACATGCAACTTTTCATTCTAGCGCTGATATGGGTGATTGTTGCGCATGGCCAGAACATCATTCAGGGTTTTACGGGGTATGTTTCGATTACGCAGGCGGGGCTGATGGGTATCGGCGCCTATTGCTCGACACTATTCAGTGTCGATCTCGGATGTCCGGTCTGGATTTCTCTCATTTGCGCGCCGTTCATAACGTCGTTTTTTTCCCTTCTCGTTGGATATCCAAGTTTGCGAGTAAAGGGGCACTACTTCGCGATTATCACCCTCGCCTACAATATGGTGATCTTCATTGTGTTGACGAACTTCTCGGCACTCACGAAGGGCGAAGCGGGAATTTCCAATATCCCCCGGCCTGAGCGGCTACTCGGCACATCGATCAATTTTGACGATCGTACCGCGTACTACTATCTCGTTCTAGCGTGCGCCGTAGTAATGACAGCGCTAACGGCCCTCATTCTGAACTCGCGCGTCGGGCGCATTCTGCTGGCGATCCGTGAAAACGAAACATTGACTGCGGCGATCGGAATTGCGGCCTGGAAATTTAAGCTCTTTGCGTTTGTCATGAGCGGATTCTACGCCGGAATCGCGGGAGCGCTTTTTGCGCACTATCAGGGCTTCATCAACCCGGAAAGTTTCGGTGTTGCTCAATCGCTCGATGCAATTCTGGCAGTCATTCTCGGCGGAAGCGGCACCATCTTCGGCCCAGTCATCGGCGCCTTTGCAGTGATCTTCCTGCCCGAATATCTCCGCTTTGCCGACAGCTTCCGCCTTATCGTTTATGGCTTCCTGCTGGTCATCGCGACCATTTTTATGCCGCGCGGTATCGTTTACGTCGTTGCAAGAGTATGGCAGAAAATATCCAACTCGAGGTCAAAGACTGCTTGATGACAGCTCTTCATGATCACGAAGCCCGTTTGATTGCAGCAACAAAACGTTTCGTCCAAGACTACGTGCTACCTCAGACCGCCATCTGGAATAGCGATCAGCATTTACCGCGTGACGCCTTTTCGAAAGCGGCGGCCATCGGGCTTACGGCCATTGACGTACCTTCGGATCTGGGCGGCATGGGCTGTTCTTTTTCGACCAAAGCCAAAATAGCCGAAATGCTCGCGCAAGCCGACTTCGGCTTCTCGATGGCCGTTATCAATACGCAGAACGTCGCCCGAAAAATCGCCGATCATCCGTCTCTGCGCGTCATGACCAGCTATTTGCCAGGTCTGATGTCGGGTGAACGCATCGGTTGCACGGCCCTCACTGAGACGGGCGCCGGATCAGATTTCGCCAAAATCGTCACACGCGCAGAGCAGCGGGGCGACGGCTGGATTCTCAACGGCGAAAAGGTCTGGATCGCCTTCCTCGTTGACGGCCGCAGAAGCGAATTCGAGCGGGGTCCTGAAATCAGCCCAATTGGCCTCCACACCATCGGAAGCGGAAGCTTTCGGCTAAACAATTACGAGGCAAGTAACGATGACATCGTTGGCGCACCTGGCGCCGCATTCAAGTCGATCATGAACGAGATCAATGGCGCCCGCATTTATGTTGCAGCTATGTGCTGCGGCATGATGCAATCGGCCATTGATTTCGTCGGCAGCTACGGCACGAGCCGTCAGTCGTTCGGTCGCTCCTTGGCCGACCACCAGGGTTGGCGGTGGACTTTGGCTGAAGCAGCCGCGAGCCTTGCAGCCTCACAAGCGCTCGTCGCCGCCGCTGCTTCGGCGATGGACGCAGGCGAAGACGTTCAACTTATTGCCGCTCAAACCAAGATCGTTGCCACACGCATGGTCGAGCGGCATCTACCGGCTGTGATCCATGCGATGGGCGCAGAAGGTCTGAAGCAAGACCACTTCCTTGGCCGGCATCTTGTTGGCGCCAGCGTTTGCGGTTTAGTGGATGGCTCTACTGCAATGCTGCTCGAACGTGTTGCAAAGCTCATCAG
>JAPLPA010000334.1:3137-6115 GCA_026400415.1 Afipia sp.
TTTCATCTTCAGAAAGAAAGGAACTAAAAATGCGCGTATATCAGATCGAGAGCGATTGGGGATGGGATCACGTTCGGCCTTCGCAGCGTCCTGATCCGATCGTCGGCCCCGGGCAGATTATCGTCAGAATCAGGGCATCATCGCTGAACTATCGCGACCTCGTAGTCATCGACCGCGGATACGGTCGCTCCACCGGGAACTTGCCTCTCATACTTCTTTCCGACGGTGCCGGAGATGTTGTCGCTGTTGGAGAAGGCGTAACGCGGGTAAAGGTAGGCGATAGAGTTTGCCCGACATTTTTTCAATCTTGGGTCGGTGGCAATCCCCGCCCTGAGAGCTTCGGTCGCGCTCTTGGCGGACCGATTGACGGCACGATGACGGACTTGATGTTGCTGTCCGAACAAGGCGTCGTCAAAATTCCCGATAGCTTATCTTATTCAGAAGCTGCAACCCTTCCTTGTGCGGCACTAACAGCTTGGAGCGCCGTCGTAACTTTCGGTCGAATCAAATCCGGTGACATGCTCCTAATTCAGGGGTCCGGCGGAGTTGCGCAGTTCGCGTTGTCTTTCGCCAAGGCCCACGGCGCACATGTTACCGTGATTTCATCCACCGACGAAAAATTGAAGCGCTTACGCAAAGCAGGCGCCGACGAAGCAATCAACTATCGAGAAAAACCCGACTGGGCAAAAGAAACACGCTCCATAACCGCTGACCGGGGCGGGTTCGACAACATCATCGAATTGGGGGGTGAGACAACATTTGCCCAGTCGCTGCGATGTGTCCGACCGGGGGGCACAATCTCGCTGATTGGCGTCCTCTCGGGCTTGAACGTGACAACGTCACTCGGACCGATCGTCTCGCGGCAAATTCGCCTGCAAGGCATCACGGTCGGACACCGCGACGGCTTCGAGGACATGTTGCATTCGATCGAGCAGATGGCCATTCAGCCAATTATAGATAGATCATTTGCGTTCGAAGACCTCAAGGAAGGTCTCTCCTACCTCAAGAGCGGGCGCCAGTTCGGAAAGATTGTAATCGAGCACTAACAACTTCGACTACGCATCCGAAATCAGAATTCTGCAAAAGAGACGCAAATGTACTATCCGACACACTATTCCGTAACGACGCCAGATAAGATTGCATTTCAACTCCTCGGCAGCGGCGAGACCGTCTCATTCCGTCAACTGGAGGAGAGGTCCAACCAAGCGGCACGCCTATTCCGCAACTGTGGAGCCGCGACTGGTGACCACATTGTCATCTTGATGGAGAACAACAGACAGTTTCTTGAGCTTTGCTTCGGCGCAGATCGATCAGGGCTTTATTACACAGCAGTGAACACTCATCTTCTTGCGCAAGAAGTCGAATACATCGCACGCGACTGTGGAGCAAAAGTATTCATCACCTCACCGAAGTATGCTGAGCTAGTCAGTCAGATCAAACCCCGCCTAAATATCAAGTATTGGTTCATGGTTGGCGATCCCGCCGAAGGATTTGAAGGATGGGATGTCGCGAGCAAGAAGCAAGACCCGCTGCCGATACCCGATGAGGCTCAGGGACTGGACATGCTCTATTCATCGGGCACGACCGGACAGCCTAAAGGTATCCAATGGCCCCTGCTCATGCAGCCGCCAGGCCAACGCACGATGCTCATCGATTTGCTTTGTGGTCTTTATCGATACGATCAGAATGCTCGCTACCTTTCACCAGCACCGCTGTATCATGCAGCACCTATGCGCCACACCATGACTGTCATAAAGGGCGGCGGAACGGCCTTCATTATGGAGAGATTCGACGCCGAGAAAGCTCTCCAAGCCATTGAGACGCATCGCATCACACACAGTCAGTGGGTCCCCACGATGTTCGTCAGGATGCTGAAGCTTCCGGAAGAGTTGACTCGCCGCTATGACCTGTCTTCACTCAAGTTTGCTATTCACGCGGCTGCCCCTTGCCCGATCGACGTGAAAGAAAAGATGATCGCCTGGTGGGGACCGATAATCTACGAATATTACGCTGGAACAGAGAACAACGGCTTCTGCGCGATCACCACCGAAGAATGGCTCAGCCACAAAGGCTCGGTTGGTCGCGCAATTCTGGGTGAATTACACATCTGCGACGAGAATGGGATCGAGTTGCCGGTCGGTAACGTTGGCGAGGTATACTTCGCCAACGGTCATCCCTTCTCGTATCACAACGACCCAGCCAAAACGGTGTCAAGCCGCAACGCGCAACAATGGACAACGCTAGGTGATATCGGTCGCGTCGATGAAGATGGTTATCTATATCTTGTCGATCGCAAGTCATTCTTAATAATTTCCGGTGGCGTAAATATTTATCCGCAGGAAATCGAGGATGTCATCCTCTCACACCCAGCGGTCGCTGATGCTGCCGTGATCGGGGTCCCAAACGAGGATTTCGGCGAGGAAGTTAAGGCAGTAATACAGCTTCTCGACCCGAGTGAGGCCAGTGACGATCTCGCCACAAACATTATTGAACACTGCAAGGCAAATTTGTCAGCGTTCAAATGTCCTAGGTCCGTAGATTTTATGGCTGAACTGCCGCGCCAGCCAACCGGCAAGCTCTACAAACGGCTTCTGCGCGAACAATATGTCAGATTGGCGACTTAGCGAAGTGTTCACTCTCGGTGCCAGCGGGACGCTCTACCAGTTCCCAACGCTTCCATATCCACTCGGCGACAAATCGATACACCGGAAGTCGGCGCTCAGGCTGGCGAAGACTTTCCGCTACACTCCTGTCGTCGATGGTCACCGTTCGAACCCTTATTCGCTGAAATTGAAAATTCCATAACTGCTCATTACGTGAAGTGCCTTTCAAGATCCGCTAGGTGCCGATTGTGTTGCAAAAGTCGTTTTGCAGAAGGCCGCAAATTTCCGAAGGCCGTAGGCGCGGTTTTCGTGTAGATATCTGAAGGACCTCATCCTGTGCCTGTCGTAAATCAAATCCGGACATACTGGTGATGT
>JAPLPA010000334.1:6168-9206 GCA_026400415.1 Afipia sp.
ATTGGTTGGGAAAGAATACGCCCTACCCTGTCCACTGTGCGCGAGAACGGTGCATCCTTCTCCAAAGACAAATGCGGCCGTACTCCATTAAGATACTTCATGTATGACGCCAGCACATGACGAAGGTGTCGCTCCCCGAACACAACAACGTGGTCAAGGCATTCCCTGCGGATTGAACCGATCAGCCTTTCAGCATAAGCGTTTTGCCATGGAGAGCGCGGTGATGTCGGCCGATCGCGAATGCCCATGGATCGCAGTCTTCGGATGAAGACTTCGCCGTAGGCACCATCCCGGCCACGGATGAGATAGCGGGGCGCTTGTTCCCATCCGCACGCTGCGGTGAGCTGATTTGCGATCCATTCAGCCGTTGGATGCGCCGTAACGCCAAACCACAAAATCTGTCGTCGGCCATGCCCCATGATCAATAGACCGTAAAGCAACCGAAACGAGCTTGTCGGCACGACGAACATATCCATCGCAGCGATACCATCAGCATGGTTATGAAGGGACGTCTTCCAACCCTGCGATGGCGAGCCTCTTCGCTTGGACATATACTTGGCCACGCTCGTCTGTCCGACGTCGATGCCGAGTTTGAGCAACTCTCCGTGGATCCGCGGCGCGCCTGTACCTGTCGTAAATCAAATCCGGACATAATGGTGATGTAGCCCGCCGAGAATGGGGCGGCAAAGAATACGCCCCACCCTGTTTACGGCGCGCGCGGCCGGCGCATCCTTCTCCAAAGACAAATGCGTCCGTACGTTATTATGATATTTCATGTACGACGCCAGCACCTGACGGAGGTGTCGCTCCCCGAACACAACAACGTGGTCAAGGCATTCCCGTCGGATCGAACCGATCAGCCTTTCGGCATAGGCGTTTTGCCATGGAGAGCGCGGCGACGTCGGTCGGTCGCGAATGCCCATGGATCGCAGTCTTCGGATGAAGACCTCACCATAGGCACCATCCCGGTCACGGATGAGATAGCGGGGCGGTTGTTCCCAGCCGCATGCTTCCGTGATTTGATTTGCGATCCATTCTGCAGTCGGATGCGCGGTGACACCAAACCACAAAATCTGTCGTCGGCCATGCCCCATAATCAATAGACCGTAAAGCAAACGAAACGAGATTGTCGGTACGACAAACAAATCTATCGCGGCAATGCCGTCAGCATGGTTATGAAGGAATGTCTTCCAACCTTGCGATGGCGAGCCTCTTCGCCTAGCCATATACTTGGCGACGCTCGTCTGTCCGACGTCGATGCCGAGTTTGAGCAGTTCGCCATGGATCCGCAGCGCGCCCCACAGCGGATTGGCAATGCTCATCTCGCGGATAAGCTTGCGTATCTCGGGCGCTACAATGGGGCGGCCAACGTGACGTCTCGACTTCCAGCGCCAATACGATCTAAACCCAGCGCGGTGCCAGCGGACAATTGTGCTTGGCTTCACGATCGCCAATGCATCGCAAACTTTAGGGCACAACCGATAAAAACCTACGAATACCATTCGGTCTATGGCGCTGAAGGTCTGCCTCTTGGGCAAATGCCGGCGCTGTATGTTAATCTGGTGCCGAAGGACTAGGATCTCGGCTACCAACGAAGCTCGTGACCGGAACAACCCGACCAGCACAGACCAGATAAGGCTGCAAGCTTCTCTCATTGGACAGAAGGATTGCGTGATTCTACCTCAGATGTCAGCCCGAGTAGATTTACGACAGGGACAGCGGCATCGACACCATCACGGCGGGCAATGCATTCCTGCCGGCATTCATGGAGACGTACAATGCGCGTTTTGCCAAAGCGCCCTTGGACGATCGCGATATCCACCGGCCTCTCGCAGGGCATGACGACCTCAACGATGTCTTTGCCTGGAAGGAACAGCGATCGGTTTCTGTGAACCTGACGCTGCAGTACGATCAGGTGCTGTTTATGCTGGAGCCAACCGGGATTGCACGGTCGCTGGCACGCAAGCGGGTCACGGTGATTGATTATCCCGACGGACGGCTGGCGATCCGGCACAACGGCATCGATCTACCTTACCGCACTTTCGACAAACGGCCGCAGGTCAACCAGGCGGCGATTGTCGAGAACAAGCGCCTTGGTCCGATCCTGGCCTACATTGCCGAGCAGCAGAAGGAGCTCGACATGTCCCGCTCGGCCAAGGCACCGCGTCGGCGTGGTCAGAAGAATCACATGTTCAAGGTCGGCTAGTTCCGATCAGCAGATTCCAACCTCTAACCCACAGAAAGGCGGCTATCCTGCTCCCCATCGAGTGACATCTCTAACTGGCGAAAATAGTGACTTCCCTAACTGGCCGCGACACAAGCATCGGATTTTTTAAAAGAACCTACCGCGGATTTGCAGTGATCATCTCGCGTAGCTTAAATCGAATAATCTTTCCGGAGCCGGTTCTGGGTATCTCCGAAACAAAATGCACCGAATAGGGCACTTTGTAGGACGACAACCGCTCCCCGCAATAAGCGATAATAGCATCTGGCGTAGCTGGCCAGCCGACACGCCTGACTACGAAGATCGCGGGAACCTCTCCAAGATGCTCATGCGGAATTCCAACGACCGCACTGTCAACGACCTCCTCCATCGTATTGACGATCTCTTCGATCTCTCCAGGCGCAATGTTCTGCCCGCCGCGAATAATCAGTTCTTTGAGGCGTCCCGTGATTGTCAAAAATCCGTTTGCATCGCTGCGCGCAAGATCGCCGGTGTAATACCACCCCTTGCGAAGCGCGGATGCTGTTTCTTCCGGCTTGTTGTGATAGCCGCTCATCAGATTCGGACCGCGGACGATCAATTCACCCTCATCGCCGAAGGGCACATCCTCACCGGTTGCTGGTGAAATAATACGCACAGCAAGACCAGGAATCGGAAGGCCACACGACCCCATCACACGCGATCCGGTCATCCCGTTCAACGTCACGAACGTCGATGTCTCCGTAATGCCGTAGCCGTCGATCAGTTTGACACCGAAGCGTGCCTCGAATTCGCGATTAAGCGTCGCGGGCATGATCGCGCCCGCCGTGATGCT
>JAPLPA010000431.1 GCA_026400415.1 Afipia sp.
AGAATAAATGCGCTTCCGGCCCCTATAAGGATGTTTCCATCGTCGATGATCGCATCGCTGCCTGCACGATTCAGATCGATGCCAATCCACCGGCAGCAAAACTCGCTCTCAGCCTCTCGCTGCGCGCGCAGAATCTGTTTGAGAAAAGTCAGTGCGAACCCGCATTTGCAGACCTCAATCGTGCGCTGGTAATCGTGCCGAAAGGTGAGGCCGCGATCAATAACGATTTGCGGATTTGGAGTTCGTACTACTGGCAAAACTGCAAGGGCGATTTCGATCGCGGCATCGCCGTGATTACGGAAGCGATCGCGATGCTTCCGCGAGATCCGTCCGGATATAATCAGCGATCCAATCTGTTGCGCGACAAGGGCGACTACGCTGGGGCCATCGCCGATATCAATAAATCGCTCACGCTCATCAATAACGATCCATATCGTGCATCGGCCTACAACAATCGCGCGCTGATCTGGAAAATGATGGGCGAATACGACAAGTCGATCGCCGATTTCAGCGTGGCCATAAACCTCACGCCGAAGAATCCGAAGTATTACGCCAATCGCGGCGACGCCTATCGTCTGAGCGGCAACCTCGACCGCGCGTTGCAGGAGCAGAACCGCTCGGTCGAAATGTATGCCGGTGGTCCCGGTGTCTGGCTGGGGCTTGCAATACGCGGCGACACGTTGCGCTACATGGGCGAGTACGACCGCGCACTTGCAGACTATAATGAAGCGCTTCGTAACGAGCCCGGTTTCGCACCCGCCTATACAGGGCGCGGGCTGACGCGCGAACGCACTGGCGACTACGCCAAGGCCAAAGCGGATTTTCAGATGGCGCTGTCGAAAAGCGAAAATTCGGGACGCGGCGACATTTCAAAGCAAGCACGAGAAACCGCCGAGGCGCGGCTTGCAGCATTGGCATCCGGCGCACCGCAGCCGCAGTTCCAGCCGACGCCGGGCAAGGCGACGTCCAACACGTCGATCCCGACGCAGATCGTCGCCGCACCGGTCGTGGCATCCGCAATCGTCAAGGCAACTGCTGCCAAACAGGGCCGCCGTGTCGCGCTGGTCATCGGCAACTCGGCCTATGTGTCGATTGCGCCGCTCGCTAATCCTCACAACGATGCCGACAAGGTGGCGGAAGCCCTGCGTGCGATCGGATTCGACACGGTGACGTTGGCTTCGGATTCGCCGCGCGCGAAGATGCTCGACACGCTGCGCACGTTCACGGATGCTGCGAGCAAGTCCGATTGGGCAATGGTGTATTACGCAGGCCACGGCATGGAAATCAGTGGCGTCAATTACCTCATTCCTATCGATGCGAAGATCGCGCTCGATCGCGATATTGGTCTTGAAGCCGTGCCGCTCGATAAGGTGATGACAGCACTCGATGGCGCGAAGAAACTGAAGCTGGTGATGCTCGATGCCTGCCGCGACAATCCGTTTGCCGAAGCTTTGGCGAAAGCTGCCGCAGCTACACCCGCGGCATCCGCGCAAGTTGCGAGTGCCGACAGTTCGCGCGGCGTCAAGACCCGCTCGGTCGGTCGCGGTCTTGGCGAGGTCAAGGTGCAAGGTGCGTCGTTGGTGGTTTACGCCGCAAAGCATGGCCAAACTGCGCTCGATGGCGATGGCGGCAATTCGCCTTTTGCTGTCGCAGTCGTGCAGCGGCTCGCGACACCCGGTGTCGAGATCAACAAGCTGTTTCGTCTGGTGCGTGACGACGTGATGGAAGCGACCGCCGGACGGCAAGAGCCATATACTTACGGCTCGCTGCCCGGCGAGGATTTCTTCTTCGTCGCAAAATAATTTACGCCGCGTTCGTCCCGCGCCAGCGCGCGTAGCGCCACGGCAGATACCAGCGGGCATTCGCGGGCTTTATCGCGGGCACATTGTCGATGCCGGACGTGCCCCATGGGTTACATCGCAGCAACCGCGCCAGCGTCATCCATCCGCCCGCCCATAATCCGAAACGCGAGATCGCTTCGTCGCCATAGACCGAACACGTCGGCAGGTGCCGGCAGTTGTAGCCGATGAGTGGCGAGAGCGTGTGGCGATAGGTCCATATCAGCCCGCGTCCGGCCAATCGCGGAACCCGCGAGATCGACCTCGCGCAATCAGAACACATCGCCGAATGCTTCATGTGACTTTCTTGTGCGCGATGCCGATTCGATTGCCGTCAACTGAATGGTTCCTCGGCGTGGAACCTGCGCGTGCTGTCTTTAGCGCCACACTCCGACGGTTATCGTACATTTGAAGCCGCGTTGCAGCAAAGTTCAATAGACGTGAATCTTTCACACGGTTACGCTTTTCATAACGTCTGCATGACACGATTCGTCTGTGGATTCGGTTGTTGCCATTGTCCGGTTGGGCGGGGAAGGAACCAAGTTGCATCTCGTGAGGTCGCTTTCTTTCAGCGGCTTGGCGCAGGTCTGCGCCACCGTCTTTTGCCTTTCTGTGCCTGGCATTGCCATGCTCGGACCTTCGGCATACGCGGCCGATACGCTCGAAGAGCGCAAGCTTCCTATGACATTCACCTGGTACGACGCGCGAGCGGGTGCATGCGAACCTGATTGCAACGGCTGGATCGGCGCAGTCGGTGTCGTGACCGCCGATACGCCGGCGAAGTTCGATGAATTTGTCAATGATCGCCACCTCGGCGACGTGACCGTGGTGCTGGATTCCAGTGGTGGATCGGTGCTGGATTCCATCTCGATGGGACGACGATGGCGCGAGCTTAGATTGAAGACCGCAGTCGGCATGGTGATCGAACGCACCCCGGTCGGCGGCGGTGTCGAGCGCGACGTTTTGCCGAATGCTTATTGTGAATCGATGTGCGTGTTTCTGCTGCTGGCGGGCGAGACCCGTACCATTCCGACAGGCGCCCATGTCCGGGTGCATCAGATCTAGATGGGCGACCGCGCGTCGGACGCGAAGGCTGCGAATTATTCAGCGCAGGATTTGATGATCGTCGAGCGAGATATCGGGCGGCTTGCAAAATACACATTCGAAATGGGCGGCTCGGGCGATCTGTTATCGCTCGCGCTCAGTGTTCCGCCTTGGGAAGCGCTGCATGAACTGACCGAAGACGAGTTGCGCTTGACCAATCTGATTCCGGCCATCTCGATCGCAGATGGCGTTACGCCTGCCAGCGCGAAGCCAGTGCATGATCGCTACGTCAATGCCGACGGTGGAAAGGCTAAAGGCGTGCCGCTCAAGCCAACCAAGACCGCTTTGGCCGAGCCGCCTACGGGTGGGGCTGCGGCTGCTGTTTCAGACCATAAATAATCTGACGTGAGCGCGGTTTAACTTTGAGCGGGCGTGAGCGCGCCTGCTTGCCTAGCTTCGATCTGCGCGATCGCATCCACCACTGCGTCGAACGTCAGCAAGGTCGAGGCGTGGCGCGCCTTGTAGTCGCGCACCGGCTCAAGCAAGGCGACATCTGCCCATTTGCCTTCAGGCGGTGCGCCGTTTTCCTTCAGCATCTTGCGGACGGTCTCGCGCAGTTCGCGCAGTTCAGGCGCGCTGGAGCCGACGACATGACGTGCCATGATCGAGGAGGAGGCCTGTCCCAGCGCGCACGCCTTCACGTCATGGGCGAAATCACTGACCACGCCGTCCTTCATTTTCAGATCGATCTTCACGGTCGAACCGCACAATTTCGAGTGAGCGGTGGCCGACGCGTCAGGGTTCGGCAACCGTCCCAGACGCGGAATATTCCCTGCCAATTCGATGATTTTCTTGTTGTAGATGTCGTTCAGCATGATGTTTGAAACTGCGTCCGCATGAGACCTTTGCCGGTAGCACCCTTGGCGCGTCCGGCTACATCCCTATATAGTCATGTGGTCGCAGGAATAAACCAAGCCTGCGTCGTTTAAGGACCCGGACATATTAGGGTTTCCGGCTTGCTTCTAAGAACCGGTGACACTCCGGCCCTCCGCCACAAGGGTTATTGTGGATTGGGACCGGTCGAACGGAGACGAAATGGACGCGA
>JAPLPA010000448.1 GCA_026400415.1 Afipia sp.
ATGAGGGATGTGAAGCGCATGGAAAGCTTGAAACCGGTCCTGCGGAAGCTGCCTGAGCCCGTTTGATAGAGCGCATCAGCCGATCAGGCAACCGAGCAACGATCAGATCGATCCCGGGACTTGCCTAACGTCCAGCGCAATCGGAATCTCGCCGGAGCGATGCCCACATTCAATAGCCTCGTGCTTCAGGCGTGCGGCGGCGACCGGCGCAAAAAATCTACGGTGATGGATCGTGGGTCCGAGCCGGTGGAGCGCTTCAAGGTGAGCCGGCACGCCATAGCCCATATGCCGCTCGAATCCATAGCCGGGACAATCGCGCGCGAGGCTGCACATAAGCCTGTCGCGCGAAACTTTGGCGACGATTGATGCCGCCGCGATGGACAACACCAAACCGTCACCTCCGATCACGGCAGCGCATTCGCCTGACACATCGATGCGATCCCGCCCGTCGACAAATACGTGTTTGGGAATCTCCGGCAATGCATTCACGGCGCGCGCGAGCGCCCAAAGCGATGCACGCAAGATGTTGTCGCGATCGATCCGCGATGGTGGCGCGACCGCGACCGCGACGAGCGCCGTGGCGCAGATTTCCTCGAATAGTTCTTCGCGTCGGCTCGGCTTCATCTTCTTTGAATCGTTGATGCCTGTGGGGATTCGTTTCGGATCGAGAATGACCGCTGCGGCGACCACCGGTCCCGCGAGCGGACCACGACCGGCCTCATCACAGCCCGCGATCGGCCATATTCCGCGTTTCATCAAGGCGCGTTCGCGTCGGAAGGTTGGCGCGACCGAAATGATGCGGTCGATGGTTTTGGAATTGGTGCTTTTTGCAGGCGTATCCCGACTCATGCCGTGATGCTGCTGTCACGTTCGGTTCGCCGCAAGCTCGAAAATCTTCAGTGCCCGCAATTCAACCCGCTCTAGAACAGATTGAACTGCTCATTGGAACGCGGTGGACGCGCAAAATGATCTGTCGTTAGCTTTGCGCGGCGCTTATTGAGACCGAGCTTCTCGCAGGCAATTTCGAAACGCCGCCCGATCATCCACGCCATCGGACCGGTACCCTTCATACGGGTTCCCCACTGCGAGTCGTAATCACGTCCGTCGCGCATGTCGCGGATCAGCGTGAAAACATGGCGGTATCGATCAGGGTAATTCGCCATCAGCCATTCGCGGAACAGATCGCGGACTTCAAGCGGCAACCGGAGCAGAACGTAACTGGCTTCCCTTACGCCAGCGTGGGCCGCCGCATCGAGAATGCGTTCTATTTCGGAATCGTTGAGCGCGGGAATGACTGGCGCAACCATCACCGTCGTGGGAATTCCCGCGTCGGACAGTTGCTTGAGCGCTTCAAGCCGTTTCGATGGCGTCGAGGCGCGCGGCTCCATGGAGCGCGCGAGCTTCGCATCCAGCGTCGTCACCGAAACAGCCACCTTCGCCAGATTTCGCTTCGCCATGCGGGCGAGAATGTCGATGTCGCGCGTCACCAGCGCCGATTTTGTCACGATGCCGACCGGGTGTGCGGTTTTCTCGAGCACTTCAAGAATTCCCCGCATGATTTTGCGGTCGCGCTCGATCGGCTGATAGGGGTCGGTGTTGGTGCCGATAGCAATCATTCGCGGCTCGTAGCCTGCGGCGGCCAATTCCTTTTCAAGCAACTGCGGCGCATCGGGCTTGGCGAATAATTTGGTTTCGAAATCGAGCCCTGGCGAAAGGCCGAGATAAGCGTGTGTGGGGCGCGCAAAACAATAGACGCAGCCATGCTCGCACCCACGATAAGGATTGATCGACCGGTCGAATCCAATGTCGGGGAACGGCGGAAGCTCCTCAAGGCTCTGCCAGCCGTCGTCGAAAGCAACCCGCGCTTCTGCCTCGAACCGGCCGCTGGCGTTCGATTGCGCGCCACGGCCTCGGCGACGTTGTCGGCCTATCGCGGCTTCGATTTGCTCGAATGGAAGGGGCGCACCCGCCGGTTCGGAGGGCGCCGTGACCGGCGGGTGCTTGAGGGCATTTGATGCTCTGCTCATGGAGCCAACATAACACTCAAAAAGAACAAAACAAGAACTAATATTTTTCTATCCACCGCCGGTTCTGCCTCAATCCGCGATTACCCATGAGGCGTCTCATTTAGGAGTTTTCCATGCGAAACTTGTTTCTTACGACTGCTGTCGCCATCGCAGCAGCTTCGGCATTCCTCACAATTGGTACCGTTCCGGCAAATGCAGGCCCGTTCTGCGCCACTTACTCCGATGGTCAGGGAAATCGCAGCTGCGGTTACTACACCTACGCACAATGCCAGCGAGCAATTTCGGGCGTAGGCGGCTCATGCATCCAGAACCCCGACTTCGGCGGCTACGGCGACGATGATTCTTACGGCTATTCGTCCGGTCCAGTGTACGTACCCGGCCCCGCCTATGGCTACGACGTCGGTCCACGATATTATCGCCGCGGTTATGGCGGCTATATCGGCGGATACTAAGCCACAAAAACAAACGGCCAGAGTTTGAATTTGGAAAACCCCGGCTGAAAGAGCCGGGGTTTTCTCGACTTAACCAACGCGGTTTTTGCTGCAAAAAGCTGCAGCGATAGGGCTGTGCTGATTGTGACAAGGTGATAACAGTGCCGCCGAGCAGGAGCCGTAACGAAGCAGCCGTTCATGATTAGCGTCATCATCCCCACGCAAGGCATCGAGCAACCAGTGGTGGCGACTCTCGCCGCTCTGGTGCCGGGAGCAGCTGCCGGAATCGTGAGGGATGTCGTGCTGGTCGATCGTCCCGGTTCGGATGTCGTGGAGCGTGTTGCCGATTTCGCCGGTTGTCAGTATCTGAAATTTGACGGCCCGCGCGCAGCAGCGCTTGCAGCTGGTGCACGCCAAACGCGTTCGCCCTGGCTCATGTTTCTTCCCGCAGGTGCCGTTCTGGATTCAGGCTGGATCGATGAGGCCTCGCAGTTCATGCAAGGTGTCTCTGCCAGCGGGCGGCAACGCGCGGGCGTTTTTCGTTATGCCCGCTCGCCATACGAAGGCATCAAGATCCGCCACCGCTTGCACCTGCTCACGCGGTTTATTTCCGGCCCTTCGCTGGATCAGGGATTGCTTATCAGCCGCGATCACTACGAGCGGCTGGGCGGTTATGTACCCGCCGCGCGCCGTGCCGAGGCTAAGTTGATCTCAAAAATTGGCCGAACCGGTCGCGCGGATTTGCGTACACGAATTTTCGTGGCCGCGTAGCATATAGTTGACTCCGTCAACAATATACCTAACGGTGACCCGCCGATAACGACGGGGTGCGCGGATGCCTGCAGCACGGGATTCCGACAAGAAAACCAGGATCGACGCGGTCCGCCACTTCAACCGCTTTTACACGCGCAAGATTGGAGTGCTGGAACAGCATTTGCTCGAAAGTCACTTCACGCTGA
>JAPLPA010000240.1:0-645 GCA_026400415.1 Afipia sp.
CTGTCTTCGAAGGTCATACCGCGCCGCTCGTGGCACTCGCGGTTTCACCCGATCGTGCGACATTGGCTTCGGCGTCATGGGATCACACCGTGCGGCTGTGGCCGCTTGTAGGCGGTGCACCGCGCGTGCTGGAGGGGCACACCCAGAACGTCAATGGCGTGGCATTTGCGCCAGACGGCCGCACGCTCGTCAGCGTGAGCTACGATCTGAGCGCGCGCATCTGGCCACTCGCGGGCGCGGCGTCGCCAACTATCGTGACGCTGCCATCGCCTCTTAATGCGGTCGCGACAGGCAGCAACGGCGAAATCGTTGCGGGCAGCGCTAACGGCAAAGTTTACTTTCTGACCGGGGAGGGCGTTGCCGCGGGAGAGACCACAGCCGGTCCGCGGCCCGTGATCTCGGTTGCGATTTCGCCAGATGGCGCGCTGGTTGCGGCGGCGAGCATTGGCGGGTCGGTTGCAGTGATCGATCGCAAGACGCGCTCGCTTGCGCGCACGCTGGTCGGCCCCGGGCTGCCGGTTTGGTCCGTCGCATTTCTGCCAGACAGCCGCACTTTGCTCACCGGAGGTGCCGACAGCATTATCCGCCGCTGGAATGCAGCGACAGGGGACCCCACCGAGCCGCCCCTTCTGGAAACGGCGGGCG
>JAPLPA010000240.1:650-3780 GCA_026400415.1 Afipia sp.
CTGGTGATCGTGGGGCTGAAATTTTTCGCGCTTGCGTCGCTTGCCATACGCTGGGCGTCGAGCAGGCCAACAGGGCTGGACCGACTCTTGCAGGCATCTTCGGCCGGCGGATCGCAACACTGCCGGGCTATGATTTTTCCGAACCGCTCAAGCGCCTCGATATTGTCTGGACGCCGGAGACGATCTCCAGATTGTTCGAGATCGGGCCTGCAGCCTATACGCCAGGCACCAAGATGCCCGAGCAAACCATCGGTTCGGAACAGGACCGCGCCGCGCTGGTGAAATTCCTTGAGCGGGCAACAAAGAAATAGATACGGAGTATTGAATGCGCGCTTTCATTCTGCTCATCACAATCCTGATCGCTTTTGTGTCATCCGTTCGCGCGGCGGACGACGTCGCCACAGCACAAGCGATGATCCGCGCTCAGGACGAAGCGATCAGCCGCGACGATGCCGCTACTGCCTTTTCCTATGCGGCGCCTGCCATCAAAGGGCTTTTCGCGCGAGCCGAGATTTTCATGGCCATCGTGCGTCAGGGATATGCGCCGCTTTACAAGCCGAGGAGTTTCGAATTCGGCGAAGCGAAAAAGACAGAAGAAGGCCTCTCGCAACTCGTGTTCATCACCGACGCAGAAGGCGCGGCGTGGGAAGCGCTTTATCTGATCGAGAAACAGCCCGACGGAAGCCTGAAGATCAATGGCTGCACGCTGAAAAAAGCAACGACGGCGTAAGCTTTACGCCGAGAGCATCTGTTACTTCGCGGCGACGAAATAGAAATCCTGCCGTCCCGACAATGAGCCATAACTAAACGGCTGCTGCTTTTGCGCGGTCGCATCCATCACGTCGTCACGCACATAGTCGAACAACCGTCTCACTTCCAAACCCGGCTGCTGCATGTTTTTTACGAACGCCGTGGCGAACGGACTGTTAGCGCCGGTGCCATCAGCTGCGGTCTCACCATCTTTTGCCGCATAGACGATCAGAGTGCCGGCTTCCGGCTCTACCGATGCCAGACCACGCGAGACCGAGCGGGAGGCAACAGTGAGCGAGCGCTTCATCTGGTTGGCGAAAGGATTGTCACGACAGGCGTCGAGAATAATAAGCCGCAGCCTTTTCGCGCGGCCGACCACATTGCGAACCTGATCGAGCGAAACAGCTTCAAAGCTGATGTCGCGGTCAGAGGCCACGCGCGCGTCAATTGGAAGAAGATAGTTGGTGCCGCCGACTTCCATGCCGTGGCCGGCGTAATAAATCATCGCCCAATCGGCGTTGTCGGCAGCTTGCGCGAAATCGCGCAACGCATTGGTCAGCGCCTCGCGCCCGAGATTGGTTTGAAGTGTGACGGTCTGAAATCCGATCTTGCGAAGCGTGTTGGCGATGAGTGTCGCGTCTCGCTGCGGGTTGGCCAGCACGGGAACGTTTTTATAGTCTGAGTTGCCAATCACCAAAGCAACGCGCGCGCCAGTTGATGGTCCGCTTGGTCCTGGCGCGATCGGGCTGGATTGAGTTCCTTGATTCTCATTCTGCGATCGCGATGCGGTTTGAGTTTCCGGTTGAGTCAGCGCCTGTTGCCGATTGACGGCGTTGGTGCGGTTCGATTTGGCCAGCGCATTATTGGGATCGATATTCAGTGCCAGATCGTAGTCGGAAATCGCGCGTGCATATTCTTTTTTGTCCGAATAGATGTTGCCGCGCGCGACGTAGCCGTCCGGGTCCTTCGGCGACATGCTGATATATTGATTGTAGTCGGCGATGGCCTTGTCGGGCTCCGATTTCTTTCGCCAAGTTACGCCGCGATTGTAATAGGCGAGGTTGGCTTTCGACGCATCGATGCTGATGGCCTTGTCGTAATCAACCATTGCCCGGTCGAGTTCGTTCTTGGTTTTGTAGATGTTGCCGCGCGCCACATAGGCGTTGATGTATTGCGGCATCAAGTTGATGGCCTGATTGTAGTCGGCGATAGCCTTGTCGTTTTCGTTCTTGTCCCGCCAGCTGTTGCCGCGGTTGTAGAAGGCGAGGCCGGCTTTCGGCGGATCGAGCTTGATCGCCTTGTCGTAATCGGCGATGGCGTCGTCCGGCCTGTTCTTCAGCTTCAAGGCATTGCCGCGGCTGATATAGGCATTTTGATAATCGGGGTTGATTTTCAGCGATGAGTTGTAATCGGCGAGCGCCTTGTCGGTCTCGTTCTTCTTGGCCCATGCCAGACCGCGATCGTAATAGGCGATAGCGAGGTTGCGGCCGGCCTCGATCTCGACGTTGCAGGCCTCGATCGCGACATCAGGGTTGGCAACATTGTCGGGGTTACACAGATAAACGGCATGCGCCGGACGCGCGCCAGATAGCGCCATGCAAAGAAACGCGAACGAAACAACGAGGAGCGATTTTTTCGGCATTCCAACCCCACCCCAGCGGCTATTTTTTCTTAATCTAGCATCTACAAACGCTGTGAGTAGCCCTTTTCTTATTCCTCACAGCCGGACATGCTCGGCCACGCGCGATGACCCAGCTGGCCGGGAACGAATCTTGCAACGATTATCAAAGACTTCTTGGAGTTCCTGTCACGGAGATAGCTTATGAATTTCGTCTGGAATAAATCGCTGCGGTGGATCGTCGTGCTCGCCGGGCTATCTCTGGCGGCTTCCGCGCATGCGGAAACCTGGCCGTCGCGCATCATCAAGGCGTATATCCCCTTCGGCGCCGGTTCTGCTACCGACGTCGTGCCGCGTCTGTTCTTCGACCGTCTCGCCGTCGAACTCGGCCAGGCTATTGTCGTTGAAAATCGCGTCGGTGCGGGTGGCACGGTCGGCACAGCCGCCGTGGCCCGTGCCGAGCCGGATGGCTATTCGATCCTCGCCCATTCCTCCGCAATTACGATTGCACCAGCAATCTTTCCGGACCTGACATTCGATGCCACCAAGGATTTATCCTCAGCATTGATGATCGGCTACAGCGCCAACGTCATGATCACGTCGCCGAACAAGCCGTGGAAGACGGTGCAGGACTTCATCGCAGCCGCCAAAGCGAAAGATGCGACGATCAATTTCGGCTCCGTCGGCATCGGTAGCGCGGTTCACATCAGCGCGGAGAAATTCAAGCTCGCGGCAGGCATCGAGGCGACGCACGTTCCTTAC
>JAPLPA010000240.1:3807-13589 GCA_026400415.1 Afipia sp.
AGTTATCACCGACATTCTCGGCGGACGCATAGATTTTTATTTCTGTCCGTTGTCGACCGCACTTCCCCTCATCCGTGAGGGCCAGGTGCGTGCGCTGCTGGTTTCAACGCCTGCGCGCGTGGCCGATTTGCCCGACGTGCCGACGCCGACGGATGCCGGTTTGACCAACGCCGACAGCTCGATCTGGTTTGGAGTCTTCGTGCCGTCGAAAACGCCAAGAGATATTGTCGACAAGCTCTATGCGTCGGGCATGAAAGTGCTTGCGAAGCCGGAGATGCAAGCCGATCTGAAAAAGCTGGGCGTCGAACCATGGTCGCCGCCGCTCACGCCGTCAGACATGGACGCGCTGGTAGCCAAGCAGACAGTGGATAGCGCAGCGCTGATCAAGGCAGCGGGCATCAAGCAGTAGTCGTTGCGATCCTGAAACGAAACGGCCCCGGAAATCCGGGGCCGTTTGTATTTGAATAGCCAGATATTTTCAGGGTCGATCAGAATTGCCGCCTAACTTTCCAGAGTCGGACCGACGTCACGCGCGATATCTACCAATGCGGATACCAATGACGTCATCGGATCGCGTTGCGGAATCACTAGCCCAACGCCGTAAGTGATCAGCGGGTCGACAATTGGGATCGTTCGCACGGCGTCCGAAAATCCGAGCGTATCGGCGAGCTTCGCTGGCATCACGCTGGACCATCGCCCCGTCTTGACGTGCGTGTAAAGCACGATCACCGAATTCGACGCTAGCGTCGGCTGCGCAACCGTGCCGGCGGCAAGAAGCGCGCGATCGATAATGCGGCGGTTCTGCATGTCCGGCGTCAGCAGGCAAAGCGGAATTTGTCCGACTTCTGCCCACGTCACTTGCTTGCGGTCGCCAAACATTCCATCCGGCGACGTCAGCAGACGATAGCTCTCATTATAGAGCGGTATCGAACGCACTTTCCCCAATGGCTCATTGTCGAGATAGGTCAGCCCCGCATCGACTTCGAGATTTTCCAGAAGGCCAAGCACGTCGGACGACGTACAGGACACGATCTTGAAACGCACATTCGGATGGCGTTCGCGGAACGGCGTCGTCAGCGACGCCACCATTCCGAGCACCGTCGGGATCGCAGCGATGCGCAATTCGCCGGAAAGTCCCTCTTTGAGCGTATTGATTTCCTGGCGCATGCCGCGCACGTCGCCGACAATGCGGCGCGCCCACTCCAGCGTGCGTTCGCCCTCCGGCGTGAAATCGACGAAACGCGATCCGCGCTGCACCAGCATCACGCCGAGATATTCTTCAAGCTGCTTCAGGCTTGTCGACATCGTCGGCTGCGTCACGCCGCAGGCTTCCGCGGCGCGGCCGAAATGCCGTTCCTTGGAGAGCGCAATCAAAAGTTCAAGCTTGTCGATCAACTGGGAAATCCTTGCGTGGAGCACGCTGTCGTGTTGCTGCTCCACATTGCCAAATATGCCGGGACTGCGCCATCCTGCCCCCGGTATTTCGCGTGAGCCGACGCCGTTTTCGGCCAGCAGCACGCCACTCTCAATTGAGTCTGCCATCAGACCGGCAGCAGCGCGTCTTGGCGCCTGATATCGGCGCTTTGCGGCGTGGCATCAAGAGGCAGATCGAGCGTTTCCTCGAATTCGACGATGTTGTCGATCTCGGTTCCCATCGCGATATTGGTGACGCGCTCGAGAATGAATTCGACCACGACCGGCACGCTGTAGTCGCGCATCCACTGCCGCGCGGTGGCGAACGCCGTCTGCGAATCCTTCGGATCGGTGACGCGGATCGCCTTGCAGCCGAGGCCTTTGGCGACCGCGACGTGATCGACGCCATAGACGCCGAGCTCTGGCGCGTTGATGTTCTCGAAGGACAGCTGCACGTGATAGTCCATCTCGAATCCACGTTGGGCCTGACGGATCAGTCCCAAATACGAATTGTTCACGACGACGTGGATATAAGGCAGCTTGAACTGCGCGCCGACGGCCAGCTCCTCGATCAGAAACTGAAAGTCATAGTCGCCGGACAGCGCGACGATCTCGCGCGTTGGATCGGCGGCGCGGACGCCGAGTGCAGCCGGAAGAGTCCAGCCCAATGGTCCGGCCTGTCCGGCGTTGATCCAGTTGCGCGGCTTGTAGACGCCGAGGAATTGCGCGCCGGCAATTTGCGAGAGGCCGATCACGCTGACGTAACAGGTGTCGCGGCCGAACGCCTTGCTCATTTCTTCATAGACGCGCTGCGGCTTGATCGGCACGTTGTCGAAGTGACTCTTGCGCAACATGGTGCGCTTGCGATCCTGACAAGCCGCCGGCCAGGATTGACGTTCTTTTAGGCGGCCCGATTTACGCCATTCCTTCGCTACCGAGACGAACAGTTCGAGTGCGGCCTTCGCGTCTGACACGATGCCGAAATCCGGATTGAACACGCGGCCGATTTGGGTCGGCTCTATGTCGACGTGAACGAAAGTGCGGCCTTTTGTGTAAGTCTCGATCGAGCCGGTGTGACGATTGGCCCAGCGGTTGCCGATCCCGAGCACGAAATCGGAATCGAGCATGTTGGCGTTGCCGTAGCGGTGACTGGTTTGCAAACCGACCATTCCGGCCATCAGCACGTGATCGTCGGGTATCGCGCCCCATCCCATCAGCGTCGGCACCACTGGGACATTCAGGATCTCGGCGAACTGTACGAGCAGATCGGACGCATCGGCGTTGATGACGCCACCGCCCGCGACAATCAGCGGCCGTTCGGAGGCGTTGAGCATCTCGAGCGCCTTCTCGATCTGCCTGCGCGTCGCTACAGGTTTGTAAACAGCCAGCGGCTCGTAAGTTGATTCGTCGAACTCGATTTCGGCAAGTTGCACGTCGAGCGGCAAGTCGATCAGCACCGGACCGGGGCGTCCCGAACGCATCACATGAAATGCCTGGCTGAACACGCGCGGCACCAGCGCCGGTTCACGCACGGTGACGGCCCACTTGGTCACGGGCTTGGCGATGGATTCGATATCGACGGCCTGAAAATCTTCTTTATAAAGCCGCGCGCGCGGCGCCTGTCCTGTGATGCACAGGATCGGAATCGAATCCGCAATTGCCGAATAAAGCCCGGTAATCATGTCGGTGCCCGCCGGTCCTGACGTGCCGATGCAGACGCCGATATTGCCGGCCTTGGCGCGGGTGTAACCCTCGGCCATATGCGATGCGCCTTCGACGTGGCGCGCCAGAACGTGGTTGATCGAGCCGCGCTTCTTCAGCGCCGAGTAAAGCGGGTTGATCGCCGCGCCCGGCACGCCGAAGGCGCAGACGATTCCTTCTTTCTCCAGAATCCGCACCGCTGCATCGATCGCTCGCATCTTGGCCATTGGAAACATCCCTCGCTGTGGATCGCGTGATGTTTGCAATGTGATGCATCGGCGCTTGTTTGCGAACGCAAGGCAGCCGATTTCACTTATTCCGATTTGGCAATCGCATCAATGTTGTGGCGAATGGCTGCGCTCGGCATCCCACCATTCGCCTTCGAAACGCGGAAGCAGGAAGCGTATGAATGCGCCGACTTTCTCCGGCACCAGTTTCGGCGACGGGAACACCGCGTGAAGTTCCTGCTGCGGCAGGAGGTAGTCTTCGAGCACGGGAACGACTCGCCCGGATTTGATTGATGGCGACGCGACATAAAGCGGCAGGATCGCGATGCCCTGGCTGAGATGCACGGCGGATAATACAGTCGAGAGATTGTTCGAGCGCAGGCGCCCGTTGGCAATGATGACGTGGTTCTTGCCCTCGCGTGAACGCAACTGCCATACGGCATCGCCCTGGACGCTCGAATAAACAATGCAGTCATGATCGTTGAGGTTCTCAGGGATTTGCGGCGCGCCTTGTTCGGCGAGATAGGCAGGCGAGGCGACCATCACCCACGGATTAGAGCCGATGTAGCGGCCGCCCAAAGACGAGTCTGCGAGCCGCCCCATCCGCAGCGCGATGTCGATACCGCGCGACACCAGATCGACATAGGCGTCTTCGCAAGTGATGTCGATTTTGAGTTGCGGATGTTCGCGCATGAAATCGATCAGTATCGGTGAGATGATGCGGCGTCCGAACGCCACCGACGTCGAGACGCGCAGCGTCCCCGACAGTCCCTCGCTGCGGTGGCCTACGATTGCGCTGGCATCGTCGACTTCTTTGAGGATGACTTTGCAACGCTCGTAATAAAGGCCGCCGGCCTCGGTCAGACTGACGCCGCGAGTGTTGCGATTGAGCAGCCGCGCACCGAGATGGGATTCCAGCCAGCCGATTTGCTTGGTCGCGGTGGATTGCGAGACTGTCAGGTCGTCGGCGGCTTTGGAAAAGCTGCCGAGTTCGACCACGCGGGTGAATATGCGGATGCCGGTGAGATGATCCATGTCATTGAGCCGCGGGTTGAGCGATCAAGCGGATCGGAAAAGAAAATGCCGCTCCGGATGACCGGAGCGGCATTGTGTTTGTCTTAGAGCAAGCCCGCGCCGCGAGCCCATTTGTATTTCGCGCCCAGCACTTCGACCGGAATTTCGGTCGAATAGGCGTAAGCCGGAATGCCGTTCTGGTAGAGATATTCCGCGGCTTCCTCGACTTCGACGTCGCCTGCGAGTGACGCGACGATCGGCTTCTCGATGCCCTTCGCCTTCATCTCGTTCTTGATCTCGACCATGTTCTTCGCAAACACCATCGGCGGTGTCACGATTGTGTGCCAATAGCCGAGGATCAGCGAGTGAATGCGCTCATCCGACAGGCCGAGCTTCACGGTGTTGACGTAAGTGATCGGCGGCTCGCCGCCGGTGATGTCGACTGGGTTGCCCGCGGCACCGAACGGCGGAATGAATTTGCGGAACGCCGCATCGAGATCCGGCGGCATCGCCATCAGCGACAGGCCGTTGTCGACAACAGCGTCGGACAGCAACACGCCCGAGCCGCCGGCACCGGTAATGATGAGCACGTTCTCGCCCTTCGGCGTCGGCAGCACAGGGATGCCGCGCGCGAATTCGAGAAGCTGACGCAGCGAACGGGCACGAATGACGCCTGACTGTGCAAGCACGTCTTCGTAGATCTTGTCGTTGCCGGCGAGCGCGCCGGTATGCGACGACGCCGCCTTTGCGCCCGCCGAGGTGCGGCCGGCTTTGAGAACGACAACCGGCTTCTTTTTTGAGACGCGCTTGGCGGCTTCTGCGAACGCGCGGCCGTCTTTCAGATCTTCGCAATGCTGCGCGATGATCGTGGTGTTCGGGTCCTGCTCGAAGAACGCAAGCAGATCATCTTCGTCGATGTCCGACTTGTTGCCGAGACCCACAATGGCGGAGACGCCCATCTTGGCCGAGCGCGAGAATCCGATGATCGCCATGCCGATGCCGCCGGACTGCGACGACAGTGCCGCCGAGCCCTTCACATCGTAAGCGGTACAGAACGTCGCGCAGAGATTTGCCGGCGTGTAGTAGAAGCCGTAAATGTTCGGACCCATCAGACGAATATTGTATTTCAATCCGACCTTGACGATTTCTTCCTGCAGCTCGGGCGCGCCGGCCTCCGCAAAACCCGACGGAATCAGAACGGCGCCCGGAATTTTCTTCTCACCGCATTCGACGAGCGCGCCGGCCACGAACTTCGCAGGAATCGCAAATACCGCGACGTCAATCACGCCCGGCACGTCCTTGACGCTCTTATAGGCCTTGCGGCCCATGATCTCGTCGGCCTTAGGATGGATCGGATAGATGTCGCCTTTATATCCGCCGTTGATGAGGTTCTTCATCACCGAGTTGCCGATCTTGCCGTCTTCGGCCGAGGCGCCGACCACGGCAACCGACTTCGGCATCATGATGCGGTTCATCGCGGTGACGATTTCAGCATTCGACCTTGGAGCAGGGCGCGGCTTGTAATCGAAGTCGACGACAATGCGCACGTCGGCCGCAATCGCGTCTTTCTTGGTGGCGAACACGGGGTTCAAATCGAGTTCGACGATTTCTTGGAAGTCGGTGACGAGCTGCGAGACCTTCACGATGACGTCGGCCAGCGCGTCGCGATTGACAGGATCGCCGCCGCGCACGCCGTGCAGCATTTCCTTGGCCTGAATGCCGTCGAGCATCGACAGCGCATCGGCTTTGGTGGCGGGCGCGAGGCGGAATGTCACGTCCTTCAGCACTTCGACCAGAACGCCGCCGAGACCGAAGGCAACAAGTTTGCCGAACGACCCGTCGGTGATCGAGCCGACGATCACCTCAGTGCCACCCATCAGCATCTGCTGGACCTGCACGCCTTCGATCTTGGCATCGGCCTTGTATTTCTTCGCGTTGGCGAGAATTTGGTCGTAGGCCTTTTCGGCCGCGCCCGCGTCCTTGACGCCAACCATGACGCCGCCGGCTTCGGTCTTGTGGAGAATGTCCGGCGAGACGATTTTCATGACGACCGGGAAGCCCATGCCGCCCGCCATCTTGGCCGCCTCAGCGCCGGATTTTGCGACACCCTCTTTAGGCACGGGAATCCCGTAAGCGTCGCAGACCAGTTTGCCTTCCGGTGCGGTGAGACTGGTGCGTTTGTCCGCCTTTACGGCATCAAGAATCTTGCGAACATCGGTTTTGGCCTGCGACATCTTTTTCTCCCCATGGCGCATATTTTATAGTGGTTACTGGCATTTGGTATGCCAAGAACAATGTTGTCAAGCGGTTCATTTGGCTGCGGTGCAACGAAACATCCGGCTCCTTGACACTTTGGCATGTGGCATGCCAAGAACCTTAATAACGTCCTCGTGGTATCACTATGTGTCCAGAGTGGCGAGGTGATTCAATGGCGGCACAGAAAACAACCAAGGCGTCAGCGACGAACGGCGAACCCGATCTCGCCATCGTGCGCATTGCGCCGGAAACAAGCTTCAAAAACAAAGCCTATGGCGCGTTGAAGGATGCCATCCTCAAGATGGACATTTACGCGACACCGGAGCCCGTGATGCTCGACGAGCGCGCGTTGTCCGAGCGTCTAGGTGTCAGCCGCACGCCCATTCGCGAAGCCATCGCGATGCTGGAGCAGGACGGCTTCGTCAAAACCGTGCCGCGCCGTGGCATCGTTGTCGTCCGCAAAACCAAAGCCGAAATCGTGGACATGATCCGCGCGTGGGCGGCACTTGAAAGCATGGCCGCGCGCATGATTACGACGACGGCGCGCAAAAAGGATATTTCCGCGCTGCGCCTGTTCTTCAAGGACTTCAACAAGGACCGGCTGCCGCAGGATCACCGGGTCGAATATTCGAAAGCCAACATCGCTTTTCATCAGGCGCTGATTGCATTGAGTGAGTCACCGACGCTCGTCGATATGACCAACGACATCCTGCTGCACGTCCGCGGGTTTCGTCAGTTGACGATCGGGCGCACCGACCGCACCGCCATCTCGCTGCCCGAGCATCTGGCCATCATCGAGGCGCTGGAAGAACGTGACACTGAGCTCGCTGAAAAGCGCGCGCGCGATCACACGCTGGGGCTTGCGCTCTATGTCGAAACTCACGGGCAGGAATTGTTTGAATAGACGCCGACGAAAACGTCAAAACGTAAAATCATAAAAAAGTATCAGGGAGAAGCGGAATGTCCGCAGTCGTACAGAGCATCAATACGAACGAAGAAGAGCTGACAGATGGCTTCCATCTGATTATCGACGCGCTGAAGCTGAATGGCCTTAACACCATCTACGGCGTGCCGGGAATTCCGATCACGGATTTCGGCCGTATGGCGCAGGCCGAGGGCATTCGCGTCCTGTCGTTCCGCCATGAGCAGGCTGCAGGCTATGCTGCTTCCATCGCGGGCTTTCTCACCAAGAAACCCGGCGTGTGTCTCACCGTGTCGGCTCCCGGATTTCTCAACGGTCTGACAGCGCTGGCTCACGCCACGACCAATTGTTTCCCGATGATCCTGATTTCCGGCTCGTCCGAACGCGAGGTCGTCGACCTGCAGCAGGGCGTTATGCAAGGCGGCGTTCCGTGTGCTGCATGCCGCCGATATCGGCATCGGGCTTGCGCGCGCAATCCGCGCTGCAGTGTCCGGTCGTCCGGGCGGTGTCTATCTCGATTTGCCGGCAAAATTATTCGGTCAGGTGATGAATGCCGATGCCGGCCAGAAGTCTCTGGTAAAAGTCATCGACGCGGCACCGGCACAGATCCCGGGGCCTGACTCAATCAAGCGCGCGCTGGATGTGCTCAAATCGGCGAAGAAGCCGCTTATTATTCTCGGCAAGGGTGCTGCTTACGCACAGGCCGACGATGCGATTAAAGCGTTTGTTGAAAAGAGCGGCATTCCGTTCCTGCCGATGAGCATGGCCAAGGGCCTGCTCCCGGACACGCATCCGCAATGCGCGGGCGCGGCGCGCTCTACGGTGTTGAAAGATTCCGACGTCGTCATGCTGATCGGCGCGCGGTTGAACTGGCTGCTGTCGCACGGCAAAGGCAAATCCTGGGGCGACGCACCGAAGAAGTTTATTCAGATCGATATCGAGCCGAAGGAAATGGACTCCAACGTCGAGATCGTCGCACCGGTCGTCGGCGACATCGGTTCGTGCGTCTCGGCATTGTTGCAAGGCATGGGCGGCAACTGGCCTGCACCGCCGGCGGATTGGGCCAAAGCCGTTCAATCCAAGCGCGACGACAACGTTGCCAAGATGGCTCCGCGTCTGATGAACAACAACTCGCCGATGGACTATCACGGCGCGCTCGGCGTTCTGCGCACCATCATCAAGGAGCGTCCCGACGCGATTCTCGTTAATGAGGGTGCCAACACGCTCGATCTCGCACGCGGTATCATCGACATGTATAAGCCGCGCAAGCGCATCGATGTCGGCACCTGGGGAATCATGGGCATCGGCATGGGCTATTGCATCGCTGCCGCCGTCGAGACCGGCAAGCCCGTGCTCGCGGTTGAAGGCGACAGCGCGTTCGGATTTTCCGGCATGGAGGTGGAGACGATCTGCCGTTACAACCTGCCGGTCTGTGTGGTGGTGTTCAACAATGACGGCATCTATCGCGGCACCGACGTGAATCCGACGGGTGGCAAGGATGTAGCCCCCACCGTGTTCGTCAAGGGCGCGCGTTACGACAAGATGATGGAAGCGTTCGGCGGTGTCGGCGTCAATGTGACCTCGCCGGATGAGTTGAAGCGCGCGGTCAATGCAGCCATGGATTCCGGCAAGCCGACGCTTATCAATGCGGTGCTCGATCCTGCAGCTGGTTCTGAGAGCGGTCGTATCGGCAATCTCAACCCGCAAAGCGTTCTGAAGAAGAAGTAGTTTCGTTGCCGGTAAGAAATTTTCCGGCTTGTTGTAGTTTCAAATTGACGTCGGACGGCGTCATCGCACGGAGCAGATCATGACACAGGCGCTGAAGGGCGTTCGCATTCTCGATTTCACCCACGTTCAGTCGGGCCCGACCTGCACGCAATTGCTGGCTTGGTTTGGCGCCGACGTGATCAAGGTCGAGCGCCCCGGCGTCGGCGACATCACGCGCGGCCAGCTCATGGATGTGCCGAATGCTGACAGTCTTTATTTCACGATGCTCAATCACAACAAGCGCTCCATCACGCTCGACACCAAGAACCCGAAGGGCAAGGAAGTTCTCACCGAACTCATGAAGAAGTGCGATGTGCTGGTGGAGAATTTCGGCCCCGGCGTTTTGGACCGCATGGGCTTTCCATGGGAAATGATCCAGAAGATCAATCCGAAACTGATCGTCGCCTCGATCAAGGGTTTCGGTCCCGGCCCATATGAAGACTGCAAGGTTTACGAGAACGTCGCGCAGTGCACCGGCGGTG
>JAPLPA010000240.1:13595-17749 GCA_026400415.1 Afipia sp.
GTGCGGCATCGACCACCGGATTCCGCGCCGGCTTGCCGCTGGTGACCGGCGCGCAGATCGGCGATTCCGGAACGGGTCTACATCTCGCGCTCGGCATCGTGACTGCGCTTTATCACCGCACGGTCAGCGGCAAGGGTCAGCGCGTGACGGCTGCGATGCAGGACGGCGTTTTGAATCTGTGCCGCGTGAAGCTGCGCGACCAGCAGCGTCTCGCGCACGGCCCGATGAAGGAATACAGCCAGTACGGTGAAGGCATTCCGTTCGGCGATGCAGTTCCTCGCGCAGGCAACGATTCCGGTGGCGGACAGCCGGGCCGCATCCTGAAGTGCAAAGGCTGGGAGAAAGATCCCGACGCCTACATCTATTTCATCACGCAGGCACCTGTGTGGGAGAAGATTTGCGACGTGATCGGCGAGCCGACGTGGAAGACCGATCCAAATTATTCCAAGCCTGCGGTGCGCCTGCCGAAGCTCAACGAAATCTTCGGCCGCATCGAGCAATGGACGATGACCAAGACCAAGTTCGAGGCGATGGACATCCTCAACGAGTTCGACATTCCGTGCGGACCGATTTTGTCGATGAAGGAATTGGCCGAAGATCAGTCGCTGCGCAAAACCGGCACCGTCGTCGAAGTCGATCATCCGGCGCGGGGCAAGTATCTGTCGGTCGGCAACCCGATCAAATTGTCGGACTCGCCGACGGTGGTGACGCGCTCGCCGCTGCTCGGTGAACACACCGACGAAATCCTCAAGCAGGTTCTGGGCTTCAACGACAACCAGGTGACGGAAATTCGCAATTCCGGCGCGCTAACGCCGCCCGCCAAGGTGCAGGCTGCGGAATAATTCGTTCGACCTTGCACAAATGAGACCGGCGAAATTTTCGCCGGTCTTTTTGTTTGTGCGTCAATCCAGCAATTGGTTTTGTGCCGTGATGTCACGTTAGAAACGATCGCCTGCGACATTTGCGCACATGGTCCCGTTTCAAGTTCTCATTCCATCTCTGGTATACCAATATGCCACCAAGGCAGCGCTCAGCCTCAACAGAAGCGCGTCTTGGGAGGATTCATGGCAAGCACTACATCGGCGGCCACCGTGGGCCGCGTCAGCGACACCTATCGTTGGACGCAACTCGTCATCGGCGTCTTGGCGATGGTGATGATCGCAAACTATCAGTACGGCTGGACCTTCTTCGTCCCCGACATTGAAAAGAAATTCGGCTGGTCGCGCACCGAAATCCAATGGGCATTCACGCTTTTCGTTCTCTTCGAAACGTGGCTTGTCCCGGTCGAAGGCTGGTTCGTCGATAAATACGGCCCGCGCCTTGTCGTTCTGTTTGGCGGCATCCTTTGCGCGATCGGCTGGGTCATCAATGCACAGGCGACAACTCTCAGCGGCTATTACCTCGGCATGATCGTTGCGGGCATTGGCGCCGGTGGCGTTTACGGTACCTGCGTAGGCAACGCGCTGAAGTGGTTTCCGGACAAGCGCGGTCTTGCAGCTGGCCTCACCGCTGCGGGATTTGGTGCTGGCTCCGCTCTTACCGTTGCTCCTATTCAGGCGATGATCAAGAACGACGGCTTCCAGAATACGTTCCTGTATTTCGGTCTCGGTCAGGGCATCATCATCGTCATTCTCGCGTTCCTGATGTTCTCGCCGAAACCAGGACAGGTTCCCGCCGTCACTCAAAATGCGAACGTGATTCAGACGCGGCGCAACTACGGCCCAATGGAAGTCATTCGTCAGCCAATCTTTTGGCTGATGTACTTCATGTTTGTCATCGTGGGTGCAGGTGGCCTGATGGTCACTGCCAACCTCAAGCCGATCGCGCTTGACTGGAAAGTCGACAACCTCCCGGTCACTCTGATGGGACTGACGATGACGGCTGTGACGTTCGCGGCGACTATCGACCGCGTGCTGAACGGCCTGACACGTCCGTTCTTCGGATGGATCTCCGACATGATCGGCCGTGAGAACACGATGTTCATTGCCTTCGGCCTCGAGGGCATCGGCATTTATCTGCTGTATCTCTACGGGCACGATCCGGTTTGGTTCGTAATCCTGTCGGGCGCTGTGTTCTTCGCGTGGGGAGAGATTTATTCGCTCTTCCCGTCCACATCGACCGATACGTTCGGAGCGAAATTTGCCGCCACCAATGCGGGCCTGCTTTACACTGCAAAGGGAACAGCAGCGCTGTTGGTGCCGCTCGCAAACTATATCCAGCAGACCACGGGTACCTGGGACTCAGTGTTTCTGGTGGCAGCGGGCGCGAACATTCTCGCGTCGTTGCTGGCGATCTTGGTTCTTAAGCCATGGCGCAAGCAGGTGATCGCGAAAGCAGTCGCCTCGTCGTAACGCTCGGCGCTGTTCGTTTCTCCGAACCGCTCCAAAATAAAACGCGCTCGATCTTCGGATCGGGCGCGTTTTTATTTATTCGGTCGGACTGCGACGGCAACAATTTGCCGCGCCGCACAACATTTGAAAGTTGGAATATAATATACCAGTTTCCTATTGACGCTTGCGACAATACGTCACAGCCTTGTGACAATACGCCACACTCAACGAGCGCACTGGGAGAAAACATGACTACACCTTCGAACACCGCGGGAAGCGCGGGCGTGTCCAACGGTTTCCGTTGGACACAATTGATCGTCGGCGTGATCTGCATGGCGATGATCGCGAACCTTCAATACGGCTGGACTTATTTCGTCGCACCGATGGCGAAAGCCAATTCGTGGGACGTCGCTGGAATCCAAATCGCATTCAGCATCTTCGTTGCGCTGGAAACGTGGCTCACGCCGCTTGAAGGCTGGATCGTCGATTCACTTGGACCGCGCGGACCGAAGCTGGCGGTTGCGGCAGGCGGCATTCTTGTCGCTATTGGCTGGCTCATCAACGCCAAGGCAACCAGCCTCGAGTTGCTTTATCTGGGTGCGACCGTGTCGGGTATCGGCGCAGGCGCGATCTACGCGACATGCGTCGGAAATGCCGTGAAGTGGTTTCCGGATCGTCGCGGTTTAGCTGTCGGTCTGACCGCTGCGGGCTTCGGTGCAGGCGCAGCTGTTACCGTTATTCCGATTCAGATGATGATCGAATCTATCGGCTACGCCGATACATTCTTTTGGTTCGCAATCGGTCAAGGCACGGTGATCTTCATTCTAGCTTGGCTGCTCCGTCCGCCGGTCGCTGGAGAAGTGCCAACGGGCTCTGCCGTTAAGGTCTTACAGTCCAAGACCAGCAGCACGCCTGGCCAAATGCTGAAATCGCCGGTGTTTTGGCTGCTCTACATCATGTTCGTTCTCGTCTCGGCGAGCGGTCTGATGGTGACGGCGCAGATCGCATTGATTGCAAAGGACTACGGCGTCGCTTCGACGGTCGTGTTGTTCGGCGCGACGACATTGATCGTGTCGGGTGTGATCGACAACCTCGCAAATGGCGGTGCACGTCCGTTCTTCGGATGGGTGTCGGATCAGATCGGCCGCGAATTCACCATGGCAATCGCATTCACAGCGGGCGGCGTCGCTTACTGGCTGCTCGGCAACTTCGGCACGACGCCGTGGACGTTTGTGATCTGCGCTGCGCTCATCTTCTTTACGTGGGGTGAGATCTTCAGCCTATTCCCGTCGACCTGCACTGATATGTTCGGGCCGAAATATGCGACCACCAACACGAGCTTGCTCTACACGGCAAAGGGTTTGTCGGCTTTCGTCGTCCCGCTTGCAAACATTCTGAAGAACTACACTGGAAGCTGGCATTCGGTGTTCATCGTGGCGGCGATCATGAACTTCCTCGTCGTTGCGATGGCAATGTTCGCGGTGCGACCGATGCGCATTTCGATTAGCCGATCCGAAGACAGCAAGGGCGCGCTCGGGCAGGCTGCCGAGTAACCTTTCGCTGCATCGCAAACGAATGAGGGGCGCATGCGAGTGCGCCCCTTCTTTTTCTGTTTGGGTGATTGTTGTCGGGCGCCGCCACGTTGAATAATGCCGATAGCAAGGTTGACAGTTGGCATAATGTATACCAATATCGCGCTAATACGGATCGTCAAAGGGAGGCTTCGATGAATGTAGGAGACATCCTGCGTAACAAGTCGACACGTGTCGCTACCGTGCGCATGAACGAAACCGTTGCCGTCGCCGCGAAATTGCTGCGCGCGGA
>JAPLPA010000300.1:0-4259 GCA_026400415.1 Afipia sp.
ATGCGTTGCCAGGCGGTGAGATCGTCTCTGCGATGGATCGCGGCCTGCTCGACGCAGCCGAGTTCAACAACGCGTCGTCCGATCGCCTCCTCGGATTCCCGGACGTCTCGAAGATTTGCATGCTGCAGAGCTATCACCAGAACGCCGAGCAGTTCGAGATCATGTTCAACAAGGACAAATACAACGCCCTTCCGGACAAGATGAAGGCGATTATCGTCAATGCCACCGAGGCGGCAGGCCAGGAAATGTCGTGGAAGGCGATCGATCGCTACTCCAAGGACTACGCCGAGATGCAAAGCAAGGACAACGTCAAGTTCTACAAGACACCGGACTCGATCCTGCAGAAGCAACTCGATGTTTACGACGAGGTCATCGCCAAGAAGTCGGCCGACAATCCGCTCTTCAAGGAAATCGTCGCGTCGCAGCTCGCCTTCGCCAAGCGAGCGACGCAATGGGAGCAGGACACGGTCGTCAATCGCCGCATGGCCTACAACCACTACTTCGGACCGAACGCCAAGAAAAAGACCTGATAAAAATTAGAACACGCAACGTAACATCCGGGATAAATCCCCGGGTGTTGCTTTGTAATGTTATAATTAAAGTCTTCTCATAACTTCTCGCACCATCGGCGCACATGACCGTCCAGCGTTTCCTTCACACCATCGACGGCATCAGCACGTTCTTCGGCAAGGCTGCGGCGTGGCTGATCATAGGTCTGACGCTTCTGGTCTGCGCCGAAGTCTTCAAACGCTACATTCTCAACATGCCGACGGCGTGGATATTCGATGCATCGAATATGTTTTACGGCACGCTTTTCATGATTGGCGGTGCCTACACGTTGGCACAAAACGCTCACGTTCGCGGCGACTTTCTTTATAGCTCGATGAAGCCGCGTACGCAGGCGACGCTCGATATCGTTCTCTACATCGCGTTTTTCCTCCCAGGCATCGCCGCGTTGGCTTATGCGGGATGGGATTACGCGCTGGATTCCTGGCGGATCAACGAACATTCCAACGTCACTGCAGACGGCCCGCCCGTCTATCAGTTCAAATTCATGATCCCGCTCGCGGGGATGCTGTTGCTGTTGCAGGGCGCCGCAGAAATCACGCGATGCGTTGTCTGTCTCAAGACGGGCGAGTGGCCGAGCCGTCTCAAGGACGTGTCGGAGATCGATGTCATTGAGGAGCAGCTCGCCGGTAGCGAGCATGTCGATGAGGAGTCGAAGAAGATCGCGATCGAACACGCGCAGGATATCGAAGAAAACGCCCGGCAACGTGGCATGGGCGGAGACTTGCAGAAATGAGCGATCCCGCACTCGGACTATTGATGCTCGCGCTCATCGTGATCGTCATCATGATGGGCTTCCCAACGGCGTTCACGCTGATGGGCCTCGGCATGTTCTTCGGCTTCTTCGCCTATTACAAGACGGGCGAATCCTGGGCCGACAATCACATCTTCGATCTGATGGTTCAGCGCGCTTACGGCGCGATGACCAATGATGTGCTGATTTCCATTCCGCTGTTCGTGCTCATGGGTTACGTCATGGAACGCGGCGCGCTGGTCGATAAGATGTTCTACTCGATCCAGCTTGCGTTCCGCCGCGTTCCGGCGTCGCTCGCTGTGGCTACGCTGATCGTCTGCACCTTCTGGGGCATTGCAAGCGGTCTCGTCGGCGCAGTCGTTGTGCTGATGGGCGTGATCGCATTTAATCCGATGCTGAAAGCCGGATACGATGTGAAACTTGCGTCAGGCGTGATTACCGCCGGCGGCACGCTCGGAATTCTCATTCCGCCATCGGTGATGATTATCGTCTATGCGGCCGTCGCCGGGCAATCAGTGGTGAAGCTCTATGCCGCCGCAATGTTTCCAGGGTTTTTCCTCGCGTTTCTTTATCTCGTCTATATCATCGGCTGGGCGCTGATTAATCCGAAGATCGCGCCGAAATTGCCCGAGTCTGAGACGCGAGTGCCGGTACGGCCGTGGGTCGATCAGTTGGCGCGTACCTATTCGGACAAGATGCTGCCAGCACTCGTTGTGGCCGTGCTGTCACCCGCGAAAGCATTTGGGATCACGGCGGACGGCGTACGCGTCAGTTACGCGCTGCTTCTGAAAAATCTTAGTTTTGCACTTGTCCCGCTGGTCCTGACGCTCGGGACCCTCTGGGGCGCGTGGTGGTACGTCGTCATTCATCAGCAGGCAGATGCGCCGTCGCAGGTTGTTGCGGCTGCATCAGAGCGTATGAAGGCGTCGTCGCAGCAGGCAGCGACAGTTGCCGAGCCCGAAGAAGAGAAACTTCAGGAGCTGGGTGGCGCTGCTGAGAAATCCGATTCGTCCGGTAATTCCAATGAACCCGAAGTGCTGCAGCAGATGGGCAGCGCGGAACTGCAGGATCAGAACAAGGCCCCGCCTTCGGAAGCGGGACCGCCGCCGGAATTCTATACATACTTCGCGTTCACCTGCGGCATCTTCGGGCTGCTTCTGCTCTATTATTACTGGACGATGGGAGCGGAGCAGTTTGAAGTTCTTCGGCTGCTGACAACGTCGATCATGCCGCTCGGTATTCTGACGGTCGTCGTGCTTGCCGTGATTCTTCTGGGTATCACCACAGCGACCGAATCCGCTGCGGTGGGTGCAGCGGGCGCATTCCTGCTTGCGTTCCAGGCGCGAACGCTCGACTGGAAGCGCACGAAGGAAGCGGTGTTCCTTACTGCCAAGACCACGTCGATGGTGTGCTGGCTGTTCGTTGGCTCTGCGTTGTTCTCGGCGGTGTTCGCGATTCTCGGCGGTCAGGCTCTTCTTGAGAGCTGGGTGCTTTCGCTCAACATGACGCCCATCCAGTTCATGATCCTGTCGCAGGCGATTATCTTCGTGCTCGGCTGGCCTCTCGAATGGACCGAGATCATCGTGATCTTCGTGCCGATTTTCCTTCCGATGTTGAAGCATTTCAACATCGATCCGATCCTTTGGGGCACGCTGGTTTTTGTCAACCTGCAGGCGGCATTCCTGTCGCCGCCGGTCGCGATGTCGGCGTTCTATCTCAAGGGCGTCGCGCCCAAGCACGTCACGCTCAATCAGATTTTTTCCGGCATGATGCCTTACATGCTGATCGTGATCGTCTGCATGGTTCTGATGTACATCTGGCCCGGCATGACGCTTTGGTTACCGAATTATCTTTACGGCAATTGACGGAATAGGGATTCGGATTGGTCATTCGCGAGCGATAGTTCTTCTCAAGATTGCTGCCGTTTGTCTTGTCGCGGGCCTTGCCGGTTCCTAGATTGGCGGCATGAACGAGTCCCAATCATTGTTTGCGGTTCTGCGGCAGACCGCCGATGCACCGGTCGCGAGTGCCATCGAGAATTTGGTTACGAACGGCGCAGACCATGAGCTGAACCGCATCAACTTGATCGATTTTTCGGCGCGGTCAGGTCTGGCGGAAGAACGGACATTGTCCGGCTTTCTTCATGCGTCCCGGCTCGGTATTTTCGATATGACGTGGAATGTGCTGTGCCCCGGTTGCAGCGGCGTGCTGGGCGCACACGACACGCTCAAATCGCTCAGCCCGGAGGACTATCAATGCGGGCTTTGCGCCGCCGGCTACGAGGCGTCCATCGACGAGCAAGTTGAAGTTGCCTTCACGGTTAGCCCGCGCGTCAGGCGCATTGCGGCACATGATCCTCACACCTTGCCGATGTGGAGTTACTGGCGGCAGATGTTCTGGAGTTCGGGCATCGACATTTCGGACGACTCGTTTACGCGGCTGATCGACGACGCCACGCTGGAGGCCATCGATTTGCCTCCGAACGAGAAGGCGGTCCTGTCCCTACAACTTCCCGCACAATTCGTTATCATTTTCGAGCCGGTGACACATGCGGCATTGTTTCTGGATGTGCAGGGTGAACCGACTCGCGAAAGGCAAACAGCGTCTCTGACTTTCGATGGCGTCCACACACCGACCGGCACGCTCAAGATGCGCCCGGGCCCGTTGCGTCTCACATTGGAAAACCATTCACGTAGTCGCGTGCTTCCCGCGGTCTGGATCGCCGGCGACGCGCTTCACGATTTGCTCGGCAAGCGAAAGCCGATCGTGACAGCCAAACGTATTCTTGCCAACCAGACCTTTCGCGATCTCTACAAGGCCGACAATCTCAACATCGATCAGCGTCTCAAGATTACATCGCTGACATTCCTGTTCACCGATCTTAAAGGTTCGACGGCGCTGTACGAGCGGGTCGGCGATTTGGCGGCGTTCGATCTGG
>JAPLPA010000300.1:4335-5057 GCA_026400415.1 Afipia sp.
TGCGCATTTCCGCGCGCTGTTGGAAATCATCGCATCCGAAGCTGGCGCGGTCGTGAAGACGATCGGCGACGCCGTGATGGCGACCTTTGTGCGGCCGGATCAAGCGATTGCTGCGGGCCTCCGCATGCGTTCGGCGATGGAGCAACTTAATCGAGAGCGCGGCACCAACGACCTTCTCGTCAAGATCGGAATTCACGAAGGCGCGTGTCTGGCTGTGATGCTCAACGAACGGCAAGACTATTTCGGGCAGACCGTCAATATTGCGGCGCGCGTTCAGGGTCAGGCGACCTCGCAGGCGATCAACGCGACCGAACCGGTGGTCAAATCGCCCGCCGTCATGGAGTTGCTGCGCAAAGCAGGGCTCATTCCGATGGAGAAAAGCGTGGAACTGCGGGGTATTGCTGACAAGGTCGTGATTTACGAAATTCCATGACGGCGGCGGAATTTCTTGAGCTTCGTTGTTTTCCGTCATTCCGGCTCAAGTCCATTGCGGGATGCCGGAAATGCCCGATAACATTGCAAGAATTTTATTTTCGGGCCATAGAACGTCAAGATTTTCTGCCCTAAAAATACAGCCTGTAACGCGTTTTCGATTGTAGAGATTGATGCTGGATAAGCTTCGCCAATTCCTTTCCGATGTTGTTGCCCCTGCGGGTCAAAAAAATCGCCCATTTGCCGATGGCGACTATCGCCTCGCCGCTACGGCGCTGCTGATTCACGTC
>JAPLPA010000300.1:5069-15309 GCA_026400415.1 Afipia sp.
TCATCTCGTTGGATGGAGAGCCGTCTGAGACCGAGAAGCGCAAGCTCCATGCTCTGCTTGAATATCGCTTCAACCTCGATCCCGGAACCGCCGACAGGCTGATCGCCGACGCGACCCTCGTCGAAGGCGAAGCTGTCGATCTCTATCATTTCACCAGCATTATCATGCGGGAAGTGAACGAGGAGGGGCGGCTTCGCATCGTCGAAATGATGTGGGAACTGGTGTATGCCGACGGCTATGTCAGCGAATTCGAAGACAATATTGTCTGGCGAGCCGCTGATTTGCTTGGCATTTCGTCGCGCGACCGGATCAACCTCAAGCATCGGGTTTCGGATGGCAGGCTAGCTTCCGATCCCGCATCATGACTACAATAAATCGGTATTTTCACGTTTTTGAACATTGAACCAATTCGGACTCCGGGCCGACAAGATCAAGACAACTTTGAAGTGGGCGTATGGCTGATCGAGTCACGTTGATTACAGGTGCTTCGTCCGGCATCGGCGCGGAGCTTGCGCGCATTTTTGCCGCGAACGGGCACAAGACCGTGCTCGTCGCGCGCCGTGAGGGTTGGCTGACGAAATCGCCGCCACAGGCAAATCGCGCCCGGCCACCATCTCTTGTGACCTGAAAGCGCCCGGCGCGTGCGATTCCATCGCGCAGAAATTGTCGGCGATGGGCGTGGAGGTCGAAGTTGTCGTCAACAATGCTGGCTTCGGTCTGTTTGGAAACGCCGTTGAGATGGATCGCGCCGAGCAGTTGGCGATGGTCGATATCAATGTCCGCGTGCTGACGGATCTTTCGCTGCGCTTTGCCGACAGTCTTATCAAGAATCGTGGCGGCTTGTTGAATGTCGGCTCGATCGCATCCTTTCTGCCGGGTCCGCGGATGGCGGTCTACTACGCCAGCAAGGCATTTGTTCTTTCGTTCCCGGAGGCGATGCGGGGCGAGTTAGGCCCAATGGGCGTGCGGGTCACGGCATTGTGTCCTGGGCCGGTGCCGACTGAATTTCAGGACCGCGCCGGCTTCGAGGCGGGCCTCGATTCCGCGATCCTGAATGTCTCAGCGGCTGCCGTTGCGCGCGCCGGGTATCGCGGATTAATGAGCAATAAGCGGCTGGTGATGCCCGGCGTCGGCGTGCGGATGATCCCTTTTCTACTGCGGTTTGCGCCGCGCAGCATGGTGCTGGCGTCGGTTGCGCGGGTCCAGCAAAAGCGCTGACTGCATCTTTTTTTGCAGGCAACCTGCGCGAAAAGTCGGCTCGACGCGCCTGACGCAACAAAATATTCTCACAATCGTGTTTTAGTGCTTCGGCTTCGTTGTTGCCGGCGTTTGAAGAAGACCATTCATGCTGCCACCCGAGTTCGGATTGACGACTTGCGGCAAGTTCAAAGCGCTCCCGGTGCTCATCATTCTGCACGGGCCAATGTCCACGCCGGGACGTGTCGGTAACGCGTTGCGCGCGATGGGTCATCCGCTCGATATCCGCAAACCCGTGGTGGGCGAGGCGTTGCCTGAATCGCTTGAGAATTACGCCGGCGCGATCATGTTCGGCGGTCCGATGAGCGCCAATGACAGCGACGAGTTCGTCAAACGCGAGATCGACTGGCTCGCGACTCCGCTGAAGGAAGAAAAGCCTTATCTCGGCATCTGCCTCGGCGCGCAAATGCTGGCGAAACAACTCGGTGCCTCAGTTGCTCCGCATCCCGAAGGCCGCACCGAAATCGGCTATTACCCGATTCGTCCCACTGAGGCCGGTCGCAGACTATGGGAGCGCTGGCCGGATCAGGTCTATCACTGGCACCGCGAGGGCTTCGATCTTCCGAAGGGCTGTGAATTGCTGGCAGAGGGCGACGACTTTCCGGTGCAGGCGTATCGCACCGGAACGTGTTTCGGAATTCAATTCCATCCCGATCTGACGCAAGCGATGCTGCACCGCTGGACGACGCGCGGACATGAACGTCTTTCATTGCCGGGCGCTCGCAGCCGCGACGAGCATTTCAATGGGCGTCTGATTCACGACAGATCAGAGCGTGAATGGCTGTCGGCATTTCTCGACGGCTGGCTGCATCGCCCGCCGGCAATGACCGGCACGCAGCCGACCGTCTCCCAGGCGGCTGAGTAATCTACGACGCAGCCTCAGTTGCTGTGGTCACAATGTCGATCTCATGCGTCAATGTGCGATGTACCGGGCACTTGTCGGCAATAACCATCAATGACTTGCGCTGCTCGTCATCCATTTTGCCCTCGATTGAGATCGAACGCGTGATCCGGCTGATCATGCCTTCCTTCGTTTCGCAGGTCTCGCAATCCTTCGCATAAATCTGGCTGTGTTTCAGTCTGACGGTGACGCGGTCGAGCGGGATATTCTTTCGCTGCGCGTACATCCGCATCGTCATTGACGTACACGCGCCTAACCCGGCGAGCAGCAGATCGTATGGACCCGGACCGGAGTCCAGACCACCAACCGCAACCGGCTCGTCTGCGAGCAATCGATGAGGACCGGCTGCGACAAGATTTTGATACATGCCCTGCCGGGTTTCCATCACGACGATGCCATCGGGCAAGTCCGGCGTGTCCACTTCCGATGGCATATCCAGATATCGCATCGCCCAAGTTGCGATCATGTCCGCGACGAAAACCGCATCGCGCTTTTGCGTCAGGAGATGATCCGCGCCCGCCAGCGAGATGAAATTCTTCGGGTGCTTCGCCGCGACAAAAATCCGCGTGGCGTTGTCGATGCCGACATGATCGTCGGTCGGCGAATGGAAAATCATCAACGGCTTGTGAAGCTGCTTCACCGCTTCGGTGAGATTGTGCTCGGCGACATCGTCAAGGAATTCGCGCTTCACCTTGAATGGCCGTCCCGACAGCGAGACTTCGACCTCACCGGTCTTGCGGATGCCATCGATGGATTCTTTGAAAAGATTGGTCACATGTGCGGGGTCGGATGGCGCACCAATGGTGGCGACGCATTTGGCTTCCGGAATTTTCGCCGTTGCCGCTAGGATGGCCGCCCCGCCCAGGCTATGCCCGATCAAGATAGCGGGAGCCTTGCGAGATTTACGCAGATAATCCGCAGCGGCTACAAGGTCCGCGATGTTCGACGAGAACGTCGTGTTGGCGAATTCGCCTTCGCTGGCACCGATGCCGGTGAAGTCGAAACGCAACGTCGCGATGCCACGTTTGGCCAGCTCATCGGCGATACGCCGGGCCGCGAGGACATTCTTGCCGCAGGTGAAACAATGCGCCAGCAATGCGAATGCAGCCGGCGCGCCGTTCGGCAAATCGAGCGCAGCGTCGAGCATTTGCCCGTCGGCACCCGGAAACTGGAATCGTTCGGTGGGCATGAAGCCTCCTCGTTTCGCGGCCGTTACGACCAATACGCCGCGATCATGCGCCGCGTTACGCGCGGGCCCGCGCAGCCTACCGCAACGGCGGCGATCATGGAAAACAAGGAGCGGTGTTGGGAGGTGCTTGGGAAGTTGGTGGAGCCAGGCGGGATCGAACCGCCGACCTCGTCATTGCGAACGACGCGCTCTCCCAGCTGAGCTATGGCCCCTTCTTGGACGAGCCCAGCGGCCTGTCCGCGAATTCGGCCATTTACAATCCGGGCTAACGGCAAGTCAAGAACGGCTGAAATCACTGTTTTGAGCTCGGTTTGGCTGCGACATCCCTTGTTTGCGGAGCGGCAAACCGATATTTAACCGGAACTTTCATCTTGCGGATCACATCGCCATGCGCGCCGTTCTCGACATCATTCTCATCATTCTGGATTTGTATGTCTGGCTGCTGATCGCCTCGGCGATCTTGTCTTGGCTGATCGCCTTCAATGTGGTGAACACGCGCAACCAGTTCGTCGCAGCGGTGGCGGAGTTTCTCTATAAAATCACGGAGCCCGTGCTGGCCCCGATCCGCAACGTGATGCCAAATTTCGGCGGTCTCGATATTTCGCCGATCATCGTCATCCTCATCATCATGTTCATTCAGCGCGTCATCACTTATTACATCTATCCGAACGTGATCTGATCACGCTTTGACCGCTACCATCATCGACGGAAAAATCATTGCAGCTGATTTGCGTGCGCGCGTCGCCGACGAGGTCGCGCGCGTCAAGCGCGAGCATCATCTGACGCCGGGACTGGCTGTGGTGCTGGTCGGTCACGATCCCGCGTCGGAAGTCTATGTGCGGACCAAGGCGAAGCAGACCGAATCCGCCGGCATGGCGTCGTTCGAGCATAAACTCCCCGCCGAAACATCCCTGAACGATTTGCTCTCGGTGATTGCAGCGCTCAATTCCGATCCGGCCGTACACGGCATACTCGTGCAACTGCCGCTGCCGAAAGGTCTCGACTCGCAGAAGGTCATCGACGCCATCGACCCCGCGAAGGATGTCGATGGATTGAATCCGGTTAATGCCGGACGCCTCGCGACGGGATTACCAGCGCTGACGCCATGCACGCCGCTCGGCTGCATCATTCTGGCAAAGACGGTTTACGCCTCACTCGAAGGCTTGAACGCCGTCATCATCGGGCGGTCAAATCTGGTCGGGCGGCCGCTCGTCCAATTGCTGCTCAATGAAAATGCCACGGTGACGATTGCACATTCGCGCACGCGCGATCTGGCGAATGTTTGCAGGCAGGCAGATTTATTGCTCGCCGCCGTCGGCAAGCCCGAAATGGTCAAGGCCGACTGGATCAAGCCCGGCGCAACCGTGATCGACGTCGGTATCAATCGTATTTCAAGTGCGGACGGTAAGGGGCGTCTTGTCGGCGATGTGGATTTTCAGGGCGCGCTCAATGTCGCGGGCGCGATTACGCCTGTCCCAGGCGGCGTCGGGCAAATGACGGTGGCGTGTCTGTTGGGGAATACGCTGCGCGCAGCCTGCGCGATCAGAGGCATCGTCGAGCCGAAGGTGTAAGGATCTATCGCGCTCAGTAGCGAAGATGTGCTGCGGTCCAGAACGGCCACATGCATGTTCGAAAACCGAGGCGATCGCGTGTGCGCCAGCCGCGATAGGGAATGTGATAGCCACCATTGGCTTTCGCGCACATTCCCGCGATGGTCCTCGGCTCTCGCGGCATTCCGCTTCGCGCGCTAAGCGCGAAGGATGGCGCTACGCTCGCAACGATAAAAGTTGCGGCCAAAATCGCAATCCAATTGGTCTTCATCTCAATCCCCTGCAAAATTGATGATGTCGAAGCAAATGTAACAGCCGAAGATTACACCCGTTGGGATCGATCGACGAGCCTCGATCGGGAGCGATTGGACAGGAAACGTTACCGCAGCGCGCAACAGATTACTGCGCAGTGTTTTCCAGCAGCCTGCGATAAAAGCGGATCATATCGGCGTAGTTGGAAATGCTCAGTCGCTCGTTGGTCCCGTGGAACCGTTTGACGTCTTCGTTCGTCGCGCGCACAGGAGTGAAACGATAGATCGTGTCGGTGACGTTGAGGTAATTTCGGGAGTCGGTGGCTGCGACCATTAGGCCCGGCGCGACCAGAACGTCCGGAAAGACTTCGCGGATTGTTGTGTTCAGCGTGCGATAGGATTCGCTGTCGGTGCGCGAGACTGGCGGCGGATTAGTATTGCCCGGCTTCGGCACCACCTTGATCTTGCTATTGGCAATCGCGCTGCGCACATGATCGAGCACGCTCTCTTCCGTGTCGCCGGGAAGCAGGCGAAAATTGACTGTCGCATCGGCCTTGCCGGGCAATACGTTTTCTTTGTTGCCTGCGTTGAAGATTGTCGGCGCCGTCGTCGTCCGGATCGTCGATTCCGTGCTTGGTGTTTTCTCTAGTTGCTTACGGACCAAGGGTTCGAGCAGCCAGAGATTCGAGATCGCAACACGATTGAGAAGATCCATGTGCGGCGCGACCGTTTCCAAGGTCTCGCGCATCACGCCTTTGACCTCGGCCGGAAACGGCTTTTTTTCAAGCCGGACGAGCGCCTTGCTCACCTGTCCGATAGCGGTCTCCTTCGGTGGGAGCGAGGAGTGTCCCGGTGTAGCGGTCGCTCCGATGTCGAGCGTGACGTAGCCTTTTTCTGCGATACCGATTGCGGCGACCGGCGGATCGACGCCCGGAATGATGCCGACGGCGATAAAAAGTCCCTCATCGAGAATGAAATCGAGTTTCACGCCTCGCGACTGCAGAAGCGCCGCCATCGCTGTCGCGCCGCGCTTGCCGGAGATTTCCTCATCCGCGCCAAACGCGAAATAGATCGTACGTTTCGGTTTGAAGCCTTGTTTGGCGAGTTGCTCGGCGGCTTCGACGATGGCGAACAGATTGCCCTTGTCGTCCCACGAGCCGCGGCCCCAGATAAATCCGTCTTTGATAATTCCGCCGAACGGTGGGACTTCCCAGTCCCCTTCTGTGCCCGGTGCAACCGGCACCACGTCCTGATGCGCAAGCAGCGCAATCGGCTTGGCGTTCGGATCGCTGCCTTGCCATGTGTAAAGCAGACTGTAGTCCGCGACGACCTCGCGCTTCAACGCAGCGGTGAACGCCGGATAGCTTCCTTCGATATGCGCGAGGATGCCGCGAAAGGCATCAGCGTTTGCGTCGGGATTGGCAACTTCGGCAATGGTCTGAAGCTGGATTGCGACCGCAAGACGTTTGGAGACGGCGTCTTCGTCCACTGTGATCCGCGGGATTGCGGTGACGGCGATCTGGCGCGATGGGTTGGTGAGCGTGTTGTAGGCGAGAACACCCGCCAGCAGAACGACCGCCAGCAACACAAGCGCGAGAATATTGCGGATCAGTCTCAGCACGCCACTATCCTTTCCGCGAATTACTTCTTGGCGCGCGCGATGCCTTCGAGAATAAGCTTCTGCGCATCCTCGGCCCCGCCCCAGCGAATGACCTTTACCCATTTCTTGGGTTCAAGGTCTTTGTAGTGCTCGAAGAAATGCTGGATCTGCTGCAACGTTATTTCGGGAAGGTCACTGTAGGTCTTCACCTTGTCGTAGCGCTGCGTGAGCTTCGATGTTGGTACCGCGATGATCTTCTCATCACCGCCGGCTTCATCCTCCATCAACAGCACCCCGACGGGACGGACAGCGATCACTGCGCCGGGAAAGATAGCGCGCGTGTTGGCGACCAACACGTCGCAAGGGTCGCCGTCGCCTGACAGTGTGTGCGGAATGAAACCGTAATTTCCCGGATAGCGCATCGCTGTGTAAAGGAAACGATCGACCACCAGTGCGCCGGACTCCTTGTCCATTTCGTACTTAATCGGTTCGCCGCCAATCGGCACCTCGATGATGACGTTCACCTCATGGGGCGGGTTGCTGCCGATGGAAATGGCGTCGATACGCATCGCGGGTCAGGCCTGTCTGAAATCTGGAAAATGGACTGAGATGATTCGCGAGACCGCGAATCAGGAATTCCACGCGAACGCGACCTTGTCGAGCGACTTAGAGCCGAACGATTCGGATGAACGCGCGACCATGCGACCGCCGAGGGTGCGGTAGAAATCAACCGCCGGTTCGTTGTCCGACAACGCCCAGATCACCATGCTCTTGAGACCGCTCTGCACCAGATCGCGCTTGGCGGAGGTGAACAGGCGGCGGCCGAAGCCGAGACCTTGAAACTCCGGACGCAGGTAAAGCTCGTAGATTTCGCCTTCGAAATGCAAGCTGCGCGCGCGGTTGCGGCCGTAATTCGCATAGCCCGCAACCCGATCGCCGAACGACAGAACGCTGACGCGGCTGCCTTTGCGAATCGCCGAATCCCACCAGTTCGGACCACGGCGATTGATGAGCTTTTCGAGTTCGGCGCCGGGAATGATTCCCTGATAGGCGGCGCGCCACGCTTCGTCATGCGTGGCGGCAATCGCCGTCGCATCGGACGCCCTGGCCGGACGGACCTCGATAAGGATCGTGCTGCTCATACTGCAATCAAAGCAAGTCGCAGCGCGCCCTTCAAGGTCCATCCTTAATTATCGGTTAACATGTGGGGTTTTTGCACCATGTGTTGCTTTCGCGTGTGACGAAAGAGGACAGGAAAACACAGTCAGCGGCTTGGCTTGGCGTTGGGCGGCGGGCCATGATCCCCCAACATGAGAAAACTGGAATTGCTCAAAGCTGTCCCGCTCGCTCTGGCGGTTAGCCTTTCGTATGCGGCGCCTGCTGCAGCGCAAGCAAAGCTTCTGCAAAAACTCGAGCAGAAACTCGGGCTGCAACCCAAAGTCGGCGCGCAGGGAGCCGAGGGATCGCCGAATCACCGGCAGGAATGGCTGCTGCCGACGGCAGACCAGATTACCATGTCGCGGGCGATCCTGTTCCGGCCCGAAGGCAAGGGCCCATTCCGGTTGGCGTTGATCGCTCATGCATCTCCGCCGACGCGCGAGGCCCGTGCAAAGATGTCGCAGCCGGAATATCCGGCCCTCGCAGCCACTCTCGTTGCGCGAGGATTCGCAGTGATCGTCCCGCAGCGTCTCGGCCACGGCAAAACCGGCGGCCCTTATCTGGAAGACCCCGAAGGCTGCGACAGCGGCGAATACGTTTTGTCCGCGCAGGCGACTGGCGAGGCGATCGAAGCTGCGATGAATTTCATGCGCGGGCAGCCCTTCATCCGCAAGGACGCCGCCGTGATCGTCGGCGAAGACGCCGGGGGATGGGGCGCACTATATCTTGCCGACCAAAGTGCGAAAAATGTCTCGGCGATTGTCGTGTTCGCGCCGGGCAGGGGTGGGCGGAAGGACAATCGTGCCGGCGCAGTCTGCGCGCCGGACAAGTTGATCGCTGCCGTGACCGATTTCGGCGACGGCGCGAAGGTGCCGGTGACGTGGTTCGTCGCGCAAAACGATTCCTACTTCACACCGGATTTCTCGAAGCAGATGGCGGATGCCTTCGCCGAGGAAGCGGGTGCTGTCGATTTCCAAATTGTGCCGCCCTATGGCGACGAAGGACACGCGCTGGCGACGACGGGCGATCAAGCTTTGATGGAGCAGTTGCTTGCGAACGTGAAGGGGTTGGCGCTTCAGGCGCCGACATCTCCGGTCGCGCCGACGCAAGGCGTTGCGGCGAAGGGGAAGCAGTAATTGAAATTTAAACTAGGAGATTGGAAATGGCTTTGATACGCAATTTCGAGTTGGGCACAATGACACGCAACTCAATCCACGATCCGATTGACGCAACATATACAATTATCAGAACTGACGATCGAAGCTTCGTGCAGATTGATACTTTCGGCAGAGATTCGCGAGAAATCCCAGGAAAGAAAAGTCAAACAATTCAATTGGACAAGAATTCCGGATTACAACTCATAAAAATTCTCAAAGACGCATTTCAAGCCGATTGATTTTTCGTCGCTAGGATCAACTCTCCCGCAGCCCTAACCCCGGTCTCCTGCGCACCGTGCGCGGTCGAAAAAAAATACGGCGAGGTAGCTTCGCCCGCGAAAAACAACCGATCATCGACAGGCGTTGCCAGAACCGCGCGCTTGTCGGCATGCCCGGGCAGCGCATGGGAGTACGATCCTCGCGCGAATGTGTCATGCGCCCATCGCGATTCGCCAAGCGGCTTGAGCTTGCGCCGATAATCCGATCCCAACAGCGCCGCGATTTCGTCGATGCTTGCAGCCATCAATGCGCCTTCGCCTGCGTCTTCAAGTTCGCGCGCGTAGCGCCCGCCGAAAAATCCTTCGATGCAGTTCTGGCCGAAGGGCCGTAAATGATACGTCCCCATCGCAGTTCGCATGGTTGCAGCGCGAAGGCTGCCGTCTTTCGGCAATTCGTTGGGGCCGCCGAGTGCTAGCATGGTTTTGTCGGCTAATCCGAGCGGCAGATTTGCAGCAGCGTTTACCTTCTCTGGCAAAGCGGGATGAAACCGAATTGCTTCATCTGCGATCAGATTGGTCGGCACGGTGACGATGATTTTTTTCGCGTTGATCGTTCCGCTCGATGTTTCGATCCGGACGTGCGCGCCCGAGTGATCGATCAGCGACACTTGCGTATTGAGTGATACGCGACACGGCGCGCCGTAGGCCACGATCAGTGCGCCGTAGCCGCGCCGCACGCGCCAATTTATTTCCGTGTCTTCATACGCATCCATGTCGAGAATCGACACCTGATCTAGCTCCGCGCCGTTCACGTAAGTTGAGATGGCATCGATCATGGGATTCCAGCGATTGCCGGCTTCGAGATATTGATTTGCCGCGCTGTCGCGTCCGGTCTGCGCGGCCTTCTCTGCGCGCTCGTAAAAGGCATCGAGCGAGGCGATAAAGTCAGCACGCTCGGC
>JAPLPA010000288.1:0-317 GCA_026400415.1 Afipia sp.
GGCCAATGCCGCAACGGCCGCGCGAGAAAACGCGGCGCGCATTGGCGGGAATTCGGAAAGCAATAATGTGCTTCCGAAGAATCTCTCGAGCGGCCCGAGCAACGTCCCGTCAATTTCGCAGCCGCCTCCCAACATCTCGCTTAAGAGTCCCGAATTGCCTCCTGTGAATATCGCGAAATCGGGTTGCGGGCCTGGCGGAGGTGGCGGCGGATCCGGCGGTTGCGCAGAGGGTGGATCATCGGTTCAGTCAAAACCAACGGGTATCGTTGACTTCGCTTTGTCGAAGCTGAACCGCGTTGAGATGCTAAGAGCGTTCG
>JAPLPA010000288.1:357-14221 GCA_026400415.1 Afipia sp.
ATCACGGCCGTGAAGACATGGTCGATTCGACTCACACATTTTCCGCATCGCTCAAGACGGCGATCGCGGGTTCGAGCCTCGCCTTGACCGTTGGCTTCGTCGGATGGCTGCTGCGCGGGGGCGCGCTGTTGACGGCACTGCTGTCGTCAATCCCGGTATGGCGGCAGTTAGACCCGCTGACAATCCTGCAGGACCGTAGGCGTCGAAACGATGAACCCACCTCGGACGTGGATCGAATTTTCGACAAGGCGAAGCAACGCGACAATGCGGTACGGGGAGCATCCGCATGAAATTACGCCTTGCGCCTACCACGCAAATTACGTTTGGGGTGCTCAGCCTGACGCTGAGCTTGATTATGATCGCGTATTCGTTTGGGCTCTTACCCAATGAAGAACGTGCCTCACTCGATGTCAAGGAGACCGTTGACTCCGTTCAAGGCCGCAATGGAGACGTTCTATCGATCGGCATGCGCGACAATAGCGGCAATCTCTTGATCGCATCGGCGCGGCATGCTGCGCTATGGAGCACTCAGGACAACGACAAATCGACGCCGACGCATGTGCAAGTTCCTTTATTCGATGGCGAAAAGCCGCAAGGCCGCATCGAACTAGTATTCAAGCCATTGTCGACAGGCGAAAATGTTTTTGGCTTACCCAGCGCACTCTTTGGATTTTTGGGATTTGTCACCTGCGCCGGATTTATCGGCTATCGATTTATTCTAAGACGCGCTTTGCGGGAACTTGATCCCGGCAGCGCCGTTCCGGAAAGGGTCAAATCAGCCTTCGATACCTTGGCCGAAGGCCTGCTCATTGTCGATGAGCAGGGCGCAATCCTACTCGCTAACGACGCCTTCGTTCAGATGCTTCAGCCCTATAAGCATGCCATCGAAGGCGCGAAGGTCGTTGATTTGCCGTGGGAATTTTTCGGAAAAGTCGATCAAAACGAGTTGCCCTGGCAAACGGCACTGCGAACCGGCGCGCCTATTCTCGGCACGGAAATCGGTTTGCTCTGCGGAGACGGACAGTTGCGCCGGCTGAGCCTGAATGCGACTCCAATCGCAGACGGTAAGGAGGCAGTTCGGGGTGTTATCGTAACATGCGATGACATGACGGCGATGCACCAGATGAACAGCCAGCTGAGCGAAACCGTCGGGGAGCTACAAAATTCGCAGGCGAAGATATCTGAGCAGAACGAGCGGCTTCGTGTGCTCGCGTCGGTCGATCCACTGACTGGATGTCTGAACCGCAGGACCTTTTTTGAAACAGCCCAGGCGATTATTGCGAATGCCCAGATGAGCTGCGCTCAAACGTCAATGCTGATGATTGACGCGGATCATTTCAAAAGCGTCAACGATCGATTTGGCCACACTGTCGGCGATAAAGTACTTGTAGGTCTTGCTGCGGTATTGAAGAAATTCTGCGAAGGACGAGGTATTGTCGGCCGTTATGGCGGCGAAGAATTCTGTGTTCTGATTTCCGGCCTTTTCGAGGATGAGACGGAACGATTTGCCGAAAAAATCCGGGCGACGGTAGCGGAGATTGAGGGATGGCTGCCTGACAGCGAGCGGGTGACGATTAGTATTGGAATATTTTCTGCCGGAGACTCCCGCTGCGAAATCGCGGAATATGTCAAACGCGCGGACGAAGCGCTGTATGCGGCGAAATCCGGCGGCCGAAATCGCTTTGTGAACTGGAAAAGGATGCATCTCGAGAAACCTGCGCCAAGTGGGCATGATCGCCGCAATCAACAGACAACCAGTTTTCCGAGCGATGCAAAGTTTCAAGAAATAACAAATCAAAACCAGCTTATCGAATATTTCGATGCGATGACCGGCGCCTTGTTGGGTATTGGAAAATTCGCCTTGGCCCACATCAATGTCGACAATTTCCGATATTTCAACGATTGCTATGGCCGCGATCAGGCGGATGAATTGCTCGAAAAAATCGGTCATCGCATCAGGATGCGAATCAGGGCCAGCGATAAATTGATCCGGTTAGCCGGCGACGAGTTTCTCCTCTTCATCAATCCGTTCGATAGCAGGGAGCGGGCCACGCAGATTCTTGAGCGCGTATTTGATGAATTGAAATACCCATTTCAGATCCAGGGCAACGAACTATTCGGCTCTTTCTCAATGGGCGTCAGCGTCTATCCGGAGGACGGGCGTGAGTTTGAAATCTTGCGGAAGAATGCCGAAGTCGCGATGCGGCACGCAAAGCGGGCCGAGCGCGGCAAATTAATGTTCTTCGATGACGAACTCAATCAGGCGGACGCGAGCCGCATGCGAGCCGAACAATTGCTTCGGCTCGCAATCCGCGATCGCAAATTTTGCTGCGCATTTCAGCCGAAAATCGATATCAGCAGTCACCGTATCGTCGGCTTCGAAACTCTGGTCCGGTGGCGCGATGCAGATGGTGAGATCCATCTTCCTGGCGAATTTATCGACCTTGCGATGGAACTTGGACTTATCGACCAGATCACTAATATCGTTCTAGAAATCGCGCTGAGTTCGATCGAGCCTCTCGACGCGGTTTTCGGCTCTCATACATCGTTCAGCATCAATATCGCGTCCCAACTCGCGGCCAAGACTGAGTTCATGCTTCCGTTTGCGCGGGCGCTTGAGGAAAGCGGCTATTCGGAACGCATTATTCTCGAATTTACCGAAGAGTCGTTTATCTCGCGTGGATTGTTCCAAACGCGCGTCGTTCCTGTTCTGCAGGATATCGGCGTTCGCATCTCAATCGACGATTTCGGCGTCGGCTATTCGTCGCTCAGCACACTAGCTGATATTTCTGCAAACGAGCTCAAGATCGATCGCACGTTCATTTCGGAAATCCATGCTCGTCCGCGCAATCAGAGCATTCTGCGTGCGATTACGTCTATTGCGGATTCTCTCAAAATGACCGTGGTTGCCGAGGGCGTCGAAACCTACGAAGAACTCGCCTATCTGCATGGGGCGATGAACATCAAGCTTGTTCAGGGATTCTATTTCTCGAAGCCGCTTTATCTGAACGACTTGAGTAGCGCGAAGCGCTTCTTTGCCGAAAACGGGCACGTTGCTTCCGAACTGCGCCCAGTTGTTGCAACGGCGATATAAGGCGTCCTCGAGTGTAGGTTTTGGAGAATATTACCGTTTCGAAGTTGGCAGTGGCCCCGCGTCGGAGGCACGTGCCGCCGCCCGTTTCAAGCGGATAGGCATCTTATATATTTGTTTTCATTGAGGAAAGTCGAACGTAAGAGTTCGGTTGACTCCTCAGGGTATGTTAGCTTTATATTAGAACATATCATGAACAAATGATCTCGGTACTGTTCTTCGGATCAGGACAGGTCACCGATTTTCAGGAGCGTCGCATCATGCTTGCGCGGACGAGAACGCTTGCGGCTTTGCGAGGGGCCATCGATCGCCTTGAGGGTGACGTTGATGTTCCGTCGCGGGTGGCGCTTGGTCATGTCGGCGTGGACGCCGTGCTTCAAGGTGGCCTGGTGCGCGGCGCGGTGCATGAAGTGTTTGCCGAGGCGGGGCGTCACGGCACGGCGGCAACTGGTTTTGTCGTGGGCCTCGCGCATCGCATGGCAAGAAATCGTCCTTTGGTGTGGGTGCGGCAAGATTTCACCGACATTGAATGCGGCGCGCTGTCCATGCACGGGCTCACGGAACTCGGCCTCGATCCGCGCCGTGTGGTGACGGTGCGCGCGGCAGACGCAGAGATAGCGCTGTGTGTCGCGGCCGATGCAGTGGCCTGCGATGCGCTGGGCTGCGTGGTGCTCGATGTCTGGGGCGAGGTGCGTGCGCTCGATCTTGTCGCCAGCCGCAAACTCACACTTGCCGCGCGCGCCTCAGGCGTCACGATTCTGATTTCGCGCATCGCGGCCACGCCATCCGCAAGCACGGCAGAGACGAGATGGATCGTGCGCGCGGCGCACTCGCCGCCCGGTATGGAAGCATGGGGCGCGCCGATGCTCGACACAAAACTGGTTCGCAATCGCCACGGCCAGACCGGGCAATGGATCATGGAATGGAATTGTGATGAGTGCCTCTTCCGTGAAGCGCAGACGTATTCTCAGCCTGTGGTTGCCACGTTTGCCGATCGACAGATTGAAGCGCCAGCTATCGCACAGCGACGCGTTGGATGATGCGCGGCCTTGTGCCGTTGTTGCAAAACTCAACAACGCGCTGGTGATCTTCGCGCTGAACGATGCTTCGGCATTAATGGGTCTCGATGTTGGTCAGCCGCTGGCTAATGCGCGCATGGTCTGTCCCGATCTGCAGGTGTTTGATGCGGACGAGCCTGCGGACGCAAAACTTCTCAGCGATGTCGCCGACTGGTGCGACCGCTTCACGCCACTGGTCGCGCTGAATGCGCCGCACGGATTGTTTCTCGATGTCAGCGGCTGCGCGCATCTGTTCGGCGGCGAAGCTGCGATGATGCGGACGGTGTGTGCCTCGCTTGAGCGTCAGGGCTTTGAGGTCAATGCCGCGATTGCATCCACGCCTGTTTGCGCTCGTACACTCAGCCGCGTCACAAAGGGACGTATCGTTGCGGAAGGCGATGAAGCCAAAGCTGTCAACGCTTTGCCGGTCTGGACGCTGGGCGCGGATGAGACGATCACCCGTGGACTGCGTCGCGCTGGACTGAAAACCATCGGAGATGTGGCTTCGCGCGCGCCACATGAAATAACCGCGCGGTTCGGCGTAGATTTTATATCGGTTTTGCAGCAAGCGCTGGGACAAAACGATGCGCCGATCAGCCCGCGCAAACCGCTGCCGGATTACATGGTGGAGAAGCGGTTTGCCGAGCCGATCTCTACGGACTGCGTGATCGCGGCAGCTTTATCGAGTCTGGCGCAGATGTTGATCGCGGCGATGGATCGCGCGGGCAAGGGCGCGCGGATGCTGGAGGCAAGTTTTTTCCGTACGGATGGCGCGGTGCGCAGCATCAGCGTTCAAACAGGACAACCGGTGACGAAACCCGGTTTCATCGATCGGCTATTTCGGGAACGGCTCGATGCATTGGCCGATCCGCTCGATCCCGGTTTCGGTTTCGATCTCATTCGCCTGTCGGCGAGCCGTACTGAAATCGTGGTGCAAGAGCAGCGCGATTTCGATACGCGCTCGCAGGATAATGACGAGATTGCAGCACTGATCGACCGCATCGCTGCGCGCATTGGCGGCAAGCGCGTTATCGTTCATCTGCCGCAAGATACACATATTCCGGAACGCGCCACGATCGCCGCATCTGCGCAACATCATCTTGCCGCGGCGACGCACGCGGCTTGGCCGGAACGCGTCGATTCCGAACCGCCATTGCGACCGTTGCAATTATTCGAGCGACCGGAAGAAATCAAAGTGATTGCTGATTTTCCGCACGGACCTCCGGCGCAGTTCAATTGGCGCAGGGCGCAACACCGTATTGCGCGAGTCGAAGGGCCTGAACGGATTGCCATGGAATGGTGGACGCAATCCCCGGGGACAAATCCAATTGAAAATAAAGAGGCGAGGACGCGAGATTATTTTCGCATCGAAGACGGGGAGGGCTGCCGGTTCTGGCTTTATCGTGAAGGCATTTATGATCGCGAAGTCACGACATTTCGCTGGTTCATACAGGGCGTGTTCGCATGACGGTCTATGCGGAAATTGGCGTCACAACGAATTTTTCGTTTCTGCGCGGCGCATCGCATCCGCAGGAGTATGTGCACAAGGCCAGTCGTTACGGTCTTTATGCTATCGGCATTGCGGATCACAACACTCTGGCATGCGTGTTTCGTGCCTACGCAGAACTGGGAAATAAAAGCCGCAATGTCAGATACAATCCGAAGTTACTTGTGGGGAGCCGTCTGGTTTTCAGCGACGGCACGCCGGACATCTTGGCTTATCCGTGCGACCGCGCAGCCTACGGGCGTCTTTGTCGATTGCTCAGCAAGGGCAAGTTACGAGCTGGCAAAGGCGAATGTCTTTTGCAGTTCGACGATCTCGCGGAATTCAGCGAAGGTCTGTTGCTGGTCGTGATGCCGTCCTACCGAATTGAGGCAAAGACGATACTGCGCACGTTAGATGCATTGTCGAAATTGGCCGCCGAAGGAATCTGGCTTGCGGCAACCATGTTCTTTCATGGTGATGATAAACGCCGAATGGGCCGTCTCGACAGAATTGCGGTAACGGCTTCCACTGATCGCGACGAATGACGTTCTTTATCATTTTCACCGCCGCCGCGCGTTGCAGGATGTCGTGACGTGCATCCGCGAAAAAAAGACGATTCGAGAAATCGGCAAGAAACTTGAGGCGCATGCGGAGCGTCATTTGCAGCCTCATGCGCAGATGGTTCGGCTTTACAAGGATTATCCCGCAGCACTTGAGGAGACGGTTCGTTTTGCAGACCGCATTCAATTCAGTCTGAAGCATTTGGAATACAGTTATCCCGATGAGCCCGTCCCTCCCGGAAAGACGGCGCAACAACATTTATCCGATCTTACTGAAGCTGGTATCAGAAAGTATTTTCCAAGAGGAATCGACGGCAAGCTTCGCGCGACAATCGACAAAGAGTTGAGTTTGATCGATCAACTCAATTACGCCCATTATTTTCTGACGGTGCACGATGTCGTGCACTATGCGCGCGGTCAGAATATTTTATGTCAGGGGCGCGGATCTGCGGCCAACTCAGCTGTCTGCTACGTGCTCGGTATCACGTCTGTGAATCCAGCCGAAACGGATGTTCTGTTTGAGCGCTTCATTTCCAAGGAGCGACTTGAGCCGCCGGACATCGATGTCGATTTCGAGCATTCGCGCCGCGAAGAGGTGATGCAATATGTCTATCGTCGCTACGGGCGTCATCGTGCGGCGATTGTCGCAACCGTTATTCATTATCGTCCGCGCAGCGCGATCCGCGATGTCGGCAAGGCGCTCGGGCTTACGGAAGATGTCACGGCCTCGCTTGCGGACACGGTATGGGGAAGTTGGGGCAAAGGCCTGAACGAGACGCAAGTCAAGCAGGCGGGATTCGATCCGAATAATCCGATGGTGTTTCGAGCCGTTGAACTGGCAACGCAGCTGATCGAATTTCCGCGCCATCTGTCCCAGCATGTCGGCGGCTATGTGTTGACGCAGGATCGGCTCGATTCCTACGTTCCAATCGGAAACGCCGCGATGGACGACCGCACGTTCATCGAATGGGACAAGGACGATATCGACGCGCTCAAGATGATGAAGGTCGATGTGCTGGCGCTTGGCATGCTCACCTGCATCCGCAAATGTTTTGACCTGATCGCGGATCATAAGGGTAGACGTTACGAGCTTGAGGACATCAAGGCAGAAAACGAAGACAGCAGTAAAGTCTTCGAGATGTTGTGCAGAGGCGAATCGCTTGGCGTGTTTCAGGTCGAGAGCCGCGCGCAGATGAACATGTTGCCACGACTGAAGCCGCGCACGTTCTACGATCTCGTCATTGAGGTAGCCATCGTTAGGCCGGGACCGATTCAGGGCAACATGGTGCATCCATATCTGAAGCGGCGGAAAAATCCTGAGCTTGTCAGCTATCCGTCTCCCGCTCCTCAGCATGGGCACAAGGATGAGTTGAAGAATGTTTTGCATAAGACCCTCGGCGTGCCCCTGTTTCAGGAGCAGGCAATGCGGATCGCGATGGAAGCTGCGGAATTCACGTCTGAGGAAGCTAACGGTCTGCGCCGCGCAATGGCGACGTTTCGGAATGTTGGAACTATGCCGAAGTTTGAACAGAGAATGGTCAGCCGGATGATCGCGCGGGGCTATGATCCGGAGTTCGCGAACAATTGCTTCGATCAGATCAAGGGTTTTGGCAGCTATGGCTTCCCCGAAAGCCATGCAGCCGCATTTGCCCGGCTTGTCTATATCTCATCATGGCTCAAGCATTATCATCCCGATGCTTTTTGCTGCGGGTTGCTCAACTCCCAGCCGATGGGTTTCTACGCGCCGGCGCAGATCGTCGGCGATGCACGACAAAATGGAGTCGAAGTGCGCGAGATCGATGTGTCGTTCAGCCACGCGCAAAATACGTTGGAGGAACGCGGCAGCAAGTATTGCGCCGTGCGTCTTGGCTTTCGCCAGATCGATGGATTCAGATACGCCGATCCCGATGCGGAGCATCTCAGAAAAAGCAGCAACAAGGCGGCACCTGACGATTGGGGTGATCGCATTGTTGTCGCGCGTTCTGGAAAACCATTTGTGTCTCTGGAAGATTTTGCGCGTGAAACGCGGTTACCGAAACGCGCGCTGAACTTGCTGGCCGATGCCGATGCGTTCCGTTCGCTCGGCGTTGACCGCCGCGAGGCATTGTGGGCGGTGCGGAGGCTGCCGGACGATCTGCCGTTGCCGTTGTTTGTGTCCGTGGCTGCGCATGAGCAGCCCGATGAAGCCGCGCAGCCGTTGCCGCTGATGCCGCTCCCGGAGCAGGTGGTCGCGGATTATCAAACCATCAGGATGTCGTTGAAAGGACACCCGATGGACTTCCTGCGGCCGATGTTCGAACGCGAGAACGTCATCACCTGCCATTCGGTGTCAGATGCCAACGACAAAAAACACGTGCGCTGCGCCGGTGTTGTGCTGGTGCGGCAGCGTCCTGGCAGCGCCAGGGGCGTCGTGTTCATGACATTGGAGGACGAGACTGGCATCGCCAATGTCGTGGTGTGGCCGAAGGTGATGGAAAAGTTTCGCAAGGAAGTCATGGGGGCAAGGCTTGTTCAGGTCGAAGGCTATATTCAAAGCAGTCCGGAGAAAGTCGTGCATCTCGTCGCGCAACGATTGATCGACCGCACGCACGATCTACACAGGCTCTCGCACGATCGCATCCCGCACAAATCCGTTCTTCCTCCGAAAACGGCTGCGATAGAACCTCTGGAAGGCGAGGTTCAGGATTATCAAGATGCGCGCGCGCCTAAGACACGTCATCCACGCAATGTCCGTATTCTACCGCGCTCGCGCGATTTTCATTGATGGCGCGCAAATGATCGATACCACGTCACATTTATACGAACTTGATACACAGCACATGTTGCATCACTGAGTATCTTCATTCGAAGTAAAAGCGGAGGGCGGTTTTTCCGCCGCTCCGCTTGAGGTTTATCACGCGATTGCTGTGAGCGCAGTGCAATCAGGTTTTAGCGGTGGCGACATCCTCCAGCCCCCGATTGCGTGGCTCCACGCCCCAGGCCCACACCACTGCGATCTGAATGACCACAAGACTGATCATGAGCCAGACGACGCCAGGTAATTGATAGGATGCCATCAAGGCACCGACAACAAATGGCGAGATCACTGTGGCACCACGTCCTAGCGTGTTGCAAATGCCATTGGCGCGCAAACGTATTTCGGTTGGGAACAACTCTGGCGTATAGACGCCGAACAAAATCGCAGTCTGCACATATATCGCGACGATCAGCACGAATCCGACGCTTAGCACGATCGCCGGATCAGAAGCCGCCTCGAAGCGCGCATAGATGTAACCGCTGATAATTGTTACGATCGATGCTCCGATGATGCTCCAACGTCTCCCAATGGCGTCAGATAAATAAGCGCCGAGCGCGCAGCCGACCAATGATCCAACCGACAGTACCAACGTATAGGCAAGAGAGCTTGCGATGGTCAGCCCCTGACGCAGGAAGAACTGCGGCAGGAAAATCACAAAGCCGAAGATCAATGTGTTGATCGTAATCAGTACCCAAGAGCCTACGAGCAAACGTTGCAGCAGCGGTGGCTTCAGCATATCGAATGCAGCGACCTTTGGCACCGGCGCCGGCACGACTACCGGCGGCAGTTTTGCACCGCCGGCGGATTCGTTTTCGATTGACTGCATTAGGGTTTCGGCTTCCGCAGTGCGGCCCTGTGATTCAAGCCAGCGCGGCGATTCGGGAAGGTTTTTGCGCAAGTACCAAACGATCAGCGAGCCGACGCCCGCAATGACGAACATCGGACGCCATCCCCAGGCTGGGATGATTAGATAGCCGAGCAAGGCGGTTGCCGGGAAACCCGCCACGACCAGAAACGCCATCATCGACAGCCATCGTCCGCGCGTCCTCGGCGGTACGAATTCGGTCAGCGTCGAATAGCCGACGACGATTTCGGCACCGAGGCCGAGGCCTTGAACGAACCGGCATGCGATCAGTTGATTCATGTCCTGCGCGAAAGCCGCCGCCAGCGATGCCAATCCGAAAATCAGCAAATTTATCTGGTAGGTGAACCGCCGCCCGAACTTATCGCCGGCAAATCCGGTAATCAGCGCACCCAGCGTCATGCCGACAAAGGTCAGCGAAATGAATTGCAGATTTTGCGGAACGGTCGAGAATTTGGTTTGGATCGCAGAAGCCAATACGCCGCCGGCGATGTAGAGATCGTATCCGTCGAAAAACATTCCTGCGCCGACCAGCCAGAAAATCCTGTAGTGAAACGATGAAATCGGGAGCCGGTCGAGCCGTGCGCCAGCGTTTACTGCGAGAGCCATTTGAAATTCCCCCTTGTCGCCTTGTTGGTTGATCCGGCTGCCGGTCTTCTCCCGACTTGATGTGCCGGCGGTTGTTCGTTTTAGTTCAGTCGTCGTTGGGTTGCCGTGTCGCGGTACCAGTCGAACGGCTGGTCGTGTGTCGCGACCATCACGCTCTTCGTATTGAAATGGTCGTCGAAACTTTCGGTGCCACATTCGCGGCCGATTCCGGAATCATCGACGCCGCCCCATGGCGATGCTGGATCGAGACGGTGATGATCGTTGATCCAGACGATGCCGGCCTTCACAGCGGACGCGACTCGATGCGCTCGGCCGACATCGCGCGTGCGGACTGCTGCTGCAAGCCCAAATGGAGAATTGTTGGCGAGTTGCAAGGCATCCGCTTCGTCGGTGAATGGCGTCACCGATGTAAACGGCCCGAAAACTTCCTCTTGGAAGATGCGCATGTCGGACTTCACGTCCGCAAACACCGTGGGTGCGACGAAGAAGCCGCCATCATGGCCGGGTACATGAGCAGCGACGCCACCCGTCACCAGCCGTGCACCGTCGTCGCGGCCGTATTGGGAATAGCTCAAGACCCGGTCGCGCTGACGCGCCGATATCACCGGACCAAGCTGTGTTGCGGGATCGAACGGATCGCCGATCCGGATGCTTTGCGTCTTGGCCTTTAGCTTTTCGACAAACTCTTCGTAGATCGATGCTTGTACGATGTGGCGTGAGGCGCAGACGCAGGTCTGACCAGCGCCGATAAAAGCGCCGAACGCAGCGTAGTTCACAGCCTGATCGATATCATAATCGGCGAACACGATGACCGGTGTTTTTCCGCCTAGCTCCATCGTCTGATGCGCGAAGACTTTTGCCGCCGCGCCGCCCGCGATGCGGCCGGCTTCGGTGCCGCCGGTCAATACAAGCTTGTTGATGTCGGGATGTTCGGACAGCATCCTGCCCGCGTTTTGGCCAAGACCGAGAACGATGTTGAATACGCCGGGCGGCAAGCCAGCTTCGGTAAAAATTTGCGCCAGCTTCAATGTCGTCAGCGGAGTGTATTCAGAAGGCTTCACGACGGTCGTGCAGCCGCTCGCCAGCACCGCCGCCAGTGATTTGCACATAATCATCAGCGGGTGGTTGAACGGTGTGCAATTGGCGACAACGCCGATCGGTGTGCGCAGCGTGTAATTCAAGTAGGAGCCTTCTACCGGAATGACGGCGTCGCGGCGCGACAAGGCGAGCCCCGCAAAATAGCGGAAGAAATCCGGAAGCCGCGACAGTTGCGCCCGCGTCTCATTGAGTGGACGGCCATTGTTGAGGGTTTCCAATCGGTAGAGAGATTCCAGATTGGCCTCGAAGGCGTCCGCCAGTCGGTTCACCAGCCGAGACCGAGCGCGAATATCCATCCCGCCCCATTCGCGGCTTTCGAATGCGGCCCGTGCACTTTTCATGGCATGGTCGATATCCGCGGAGGTTGAATTCGGAATGCGCGCGATAACGTCGCCGGTCGCAGGATTGCAAACGTCGAGGAGTTCGCCGTTGCCTGCTTCGATCTCGCGCCCACCGACGAAGTTGCCGTGCATTTCGACGTCGATGGCGGATGACTTGGAAGGAATATTCAAGCGTCACTCCGTTCTACAATCACCGCGTTACGCGCCAAAGCCGGAAGCACTCGTTTTTCTGTTTTCAGAATGTGAGCCTTGATGATGCGCGCGGCGCCACGTGCGTCCCTGCGTTGCATTGCGTTGATCAAATCAACATGTTCTGCGACAAGCTGCATGTGATCGCGCCCCTTCACGTTAGCGACACTGACGCGCACCAGCCTGTCAGCTTGCTCGATCAGATCGCGCGCTGCGGCGGCCATGCGCCTATTCCCTGAGGCCTCTGCCAACGCGGAATGAAAGGCGCGGTTATATTCAATGAACGCTTCTCCGGTGCCGTCGAATTTTCGAAATTCATCCAGCGACCGCAACGTCTCATCGGACGCTTGCTCGATTGCTTCCGCGACACAGGCAGGTTCGACCGCAAGGCGAAACCGCAGCAAATCGCGCGCATCGGAAATCGAGATCGGATTGACGCGATAGCCCTGACGTGGCTGCACGGTGACGAGGTGTTCGCGCTCAAGTCTCGCCAATGCTTCGCGCACAGGCTGTCGGCTTACCGCGTAACGCTCTGCCAGCTCTTGCTCACGCATATCATCGCCTGGTGCCAAGCGGCACATCAGGATATCAGCTCTCAAGCTGTCATAGACATTGTCACGCAGAAGCATCGTTTTTGTTCCAAATTATGAACCTATGTTGCATCTGTGATATATTACGTCAATCAGAATGAGCTTGAAATCGAGGGCTTTTACTCTATCAATCAGGTCAAGGAATCTGGGACGCGCGTCTTCGCGAAGTCCGATATCGGCTTGCAAGAGGGGCATTTATGGATCGGCGTTTTGCGAACGGAACCGTCAACGCTGCGGAATTCGGTAGCGGTCCGCCACTCGTGTTGCTGCATTCACTGCTGTCGGATCGTGCAAGTTTCGACCGTGTCGTTCCTGCCCTCGCGAAATCTTTCCGAATAATCGTTCCAGAGCTTCCTGGCTTCGGTCAATCGCCCGCAATTGATGGTGGCCTTGCTGCGATCGCCGATCGCATGGCCGAAGCTGTGAAAGATTGTGCCGGCGGCGATAACATCACCGTTCTCGGAAACGGCTATGGCGGATTTGTCGCGCTTCAAATGGCCATTCGCCATCCTGATCTTGCGAGCCGACTCGTCCTTGCGGATTGCGGCGCTGCTTTTTCCGAACCCGGTCGCGAGGCCTTTCGCAACATGGCAGCCGCGGCGGCATCGAAAGGATTGTCCGCGATCACGGATGTTGCGATGCGGCGGTTGTTTGCTCCCGAATTCCAGGAAAAGAACCCGGATCTTATGCGTAACAGGCGAGAGGCGTTTCTTCGGACAAGTCCCGCTGTCTTCCATGCTGCATGTCTGGCGCTGGCTGATCTCGATTTGCGTCCGCAACTTCAGAAAGTGGCGGTCCCGGTTCTTGTGCTCGTCGGCGAACACGACGAAGCAACTCCACCGCCAATGTCACGGGAACTGGCAGCTGGATTACCGGATGCGCGTCTCGTTGTCCTGCCGGGCTGCGCCCACGTTCCGCAGTTGCAATCACCTGAGATTTTTCTGGAAGCCTTGAATATTTTCTTGAACGGCTAAGCCGCCGATAGGGGATGTGCGCGCATCTCAGAGCCGATCGTCTTCTGCATAATTATGAACTTTGATAGTAAGCACGGAGCGTCCCGCGCTTCAAAACATACTGCGAGCGAAAATACATTTGCGCGCGCAACACATTCAATATCAGCCGAACACACCTCCAATACACTCAGCGAAACATTTGGAATTGAAGTTTACGGATTGAGGCATGA